>NZ_JBDJAW010000059.1 GCF_039649665.1 Microbispora sp. ZYX-F-249
AATACAGCGGAGGCCCGGTGAGCGGGCGGAGCAACCGGTACGGCGGTATCGCGCCGGTGAAGGAGGTCGCGTGAGCACGGTGACGTTACGGCTCCTCGACAAGGCCGACAAGGAGATCCTCAAGCTCCCGCGCGCGGTCAAGGGCGCCATCTACGACTTCCAGCACAAGTTCCGCCAGGATCCGGAGAGCCCCGGTCTGCGGTTCAAGCAGCTCAAGGGGCACCCGCGGTTGTACTCGGCGCGGGTGAACCTTGACTACCGGGCGCTGCTGCTCCACGCGGGGGGCGGCGACTACATCCTGGTCGCGGTGAAACCGCGCCAGGAGGTCTACGACAACCTGGACAAGTTCGCCTATCAGATCAACCCGGTGACGGGCGGCATCGAGTTCCTCGACCTGCTGACGATCGGGGGCAAGGTCGCCGCGGAGCCCGAGCCGACCCCGGCGGCCATGCCTCCCGCCGAGGAGAATTCGCCGGAGCCGCTGTTCGCGAAGTTTCCGGCAGAGACCCTGCTCGGCCTGGGTGTGGCGGAGCCGCTGCTTCCCCTGATCGCGAAGATCACCACCGAGGACGAACTGCTCGGCCTGACCACGTACGCGCCGCAGCTCACCGGTGAGGTGCTGCTCGCGTTGTACGACGGCAAGACGGTCGACGAGGTCATGGACCAGATCACCACACCGGTCGCGGTGGAGGAGACGGTCGACACCGACGACTACCAGGCGGCGCTCGCCCGTCCCGCCACGGTCGTGACCACCGAGGACACCGCCCTGCAGGAGGTGCTGGAGGACGGCGACTTCGGACGCTGGAAGGTCTTTCTGCACCCCACGCAGCAGAAGATCGTGGACCGCGTCTACAGCGGCCCCGCCCGTGTCACCGGCGGTCCCGGCACCGGCAAGACGATCGTCGCGCTGCACCGGGTCAAGCACCTGGTCGAGCGGCTCGGTCCGGGCGAGGGCAAGGACGTGCTCCTGACGACGTTCAACAAGAACCTCGCCGCCGACCTGCGGCGGCGGCTGCTCGACCTCGCCGGGCAGGAGATCGTCAAGCGGGTCGACATCGTCAACATCGACAAGCTGGCCAGCGACCTCGTCGCCCCCACCCAGGCCGGCACCGGGCGGCAGTGGATCGACGACACCAAAGCCGTCATCCAGTGGCAGGAGCTCCTCGACGAGCTGGGGGAGCACAAGTGGGACGCCGAGTTCCTGCACGCCGAATGGTCACAGGTCATCCTGGGCCAGGGCGTCGCGACCAGAGCCGACTACTTCCGTGCCCGCCGTGCCGGGCGGGGCCGCGCCATCAGCAGGCAGGACCGGGCGGAGATCTGGAAGCTCGTCGAGCGCTACGTTATGCGCCTTGACGACAGGAAGCTGTGGACCTTCCGGCAGGTCGCCGAGCGGGCCGCGCGACTGGCGATCGAGCGGGCCAAGGCGATCGCCACGTACGAGGCCGACCAGATCAGCTCGGTGAAGCTGCAGCACGAGTCCGGCATCTGGTACAGGCACCCGTACCGGCACATCGTCGTCGACGAGGCGCAGGACCTCGGCGCGGCGCACTGGCGGATGTTGCGCGCGATGGTGCCCGAAGGCCCGGACGACCTGTTCATCGCCGGCGACACCCACCAGCGGATCTACGCCAACCAGGTCTCCCTCGGCAGTCTGGGCGTCAACATCCGGGGCCGGTCGTCGAAGCTGACCCTGAGCTATCGCACCACCCACGAGATCCTCGGCACCGCCTGCCGCCTTCTCGGCGAGGAGGAGTGGGACGACCTCGACGACGGCACCGACGACCTGACCGGCTACCGTTCGGTGCTGCGCGGGCCCGACCCGGTGCTCACGCCGTACCCCACCTGGGCCGCCGAGCTCGACGGCATCGCCGAGCTGGTCAAGGAATGGGGCGGAGGCTCGATCGCGGTCTGCGTGCCCGAACGGTGGATGGTGGCCGAGGTCGAGAACCGCCTGGGCAGGGCCGGCATCATGGCCGCGTCCATCGGCCCCGACGGGCCGAAGCTCGTCGAGGCGCCCGTCCACGTGGGCACGATGCACCGGTTCAAGGGGCTGGAGTATCAGCGCATGATCCTCGCCGGTGTCGCGGAGGGCCGACTGCCCGGCGAGCGGATCCTCGCGTTCGAGAAGGACGACCCGCTGCGCTTCCGGCGGGAGCTGCAGCGGGCCCGGTCGCTGCTCTTCGTCGCCGCCACCCGTGCGCGGGACAGCGTCGTGATCAGCTGGCACGGCACCAAGAGCAGGTTCCTGCCGTGAGGACCATCGCCGACCGCTATCGGGTCACCTCGCCCATCGGCCGCGGCGGCATGGGCGAGGTGTGGGAAGGCACCGACCTGCGGCTCAACCGGCCGGTCGCGATCAAGCTGATCAACGGCGCCGACCTGGCCGCGGAGAAGGAGGCACGGCGGCGCTTCAACCGCGAGGCCAGGATCACCGCGAGGCTTCGCCATCCGGGCGTTCCCGTCGTCTACGACTTCGGCGACGACGGCGACCTGTACATGGTCATGGAGGCGCTGCGCGGCGACTCGATCGGCAAGCTCAAGGACGAGGCGGGCAGCCTGCCCGTGCCGTGGGCGGCCTTCATCTGCGCCCAGGTGTGCGCCGTGCTGGCCGCGGCGCACGAGGCGGGGCTGCTCCACCGCGACGTCAAGCCGGAGAACCTCGTGCTGTGCCGGGACGGGGCGGTCAAAGTCATCGACTTCGGCGTCGCGGCGTCGCTCGGCGCCGGGGAGTTCTCCCGGATCACACAGACCGGGCAGGTTCCCGGCACCGCTCGCTACATGGCGCCCGAGCTCATCGACGGGGCGGACGCCAGCCGGGCCAGTGACCTCTACACCGTCGGCTGCGTCCTGTACGAACTGCTCACCGGCGATCGGCCGTACCAGTCCCGCGACCTGCTGCGGGAGATCGCCCGCAGCAGGGAAGAGGATCCGCCGCCGATGGCGGGAGTGCCCGCCGAGCTGGAGGAGCTGACGCGCCGGCTGCTTGCCAAGGATCCGGCTCATCGCCCCTCCGATGCGACCGCCGTCTACCGGAGCCTCCTGCCGTGGATCAGTGACCTGCGCCCGCTTCCCGGCTGGGTCGCCCCGGACCTGTCCAGCGATCCTGCGCACATGTACACGATGGTCATTTCGAGCTTGGGTGCTGTCCGGTGAAGGTGGTCGATCGGTAGGCGCTCTCCTGCAAGAGGGGCGATGCCACGCCCAGCTTTCGACCCCCTGCCGTGGTGAATACGGCGCCGCGGGAGCGGCGGCGGCCTCGCTCCCGTGTCTCAGCCGGCCCAGGCGGCGAGCGTCCTGCCTCCGTCGTGATCACGCATGCGGGTCAGCGCCTCGCGCTCCAGCCGGCTCATCCACTGGTGCGGCACCCCCACCGTCTCGGCGGTCTGCCGCCGGGTCTGCTCCGGCGTGCCGTCGAGGCCGAACCGCAGCCGTACGATCAGCGCCTGGCGGGGCGCGAGGGCGGCCCTGGCCGAGCGGAGCGCATCGGTCAGGGCGGCCTGTTCGAGCGCCGCCTCCGGACGGGCCCCGGTCGCGTGCTCCACCGGTTCGTGCTGCGGCGACTGATTGAGGGGCGGCCGGGCGTCGAGGGAGACGCAGTTGCGCGCGAGCAGCCGCCAGGCGAGGACGCGCTCCACCGGCCGCCCCAGCTCCTCGGCCAGGCGCTCCGCGGTGGGCTCGTAACCCGTCTCGCCCACCAGTTTCTCCTCGGCCCGAGCCAGCCGGTGCAGCTCATCCCGGACGTGCCCGGGAATGCGAATGGGCCCGCTCGTCTCCTGCCCCTTCTGGATCGCCTTGCGAATCCACCAGGCAGCGCAGGTGGAGAAGCGGAACCCCCGGCGGTGGTCGAAGCGGTCCACCGCTTCGATGAGGCCGAGGTTGCCGTCCTGGATGATGTCGGAGAGCGACGCGCCCCGGTGGAGGTACCGCCTGGCCATCGACACCACCAGGCGGAGGTTGGCGCGGATCAGATGATCACGTGCCCGCAGGCCGTCGCCGGCCAGGATCTCCAGCTCGGCCGCCTCCGGCCGGCCGGGGTTCTCGTCGAGCAGATGGCGGGCGTACACACCGGCCTCGATGCGCCGGGCCAGCTCGACCTCCTGCCGTGCGGTCAGCAGCGGGGTCCGGCCGATGCGAGCCATATACGTCTCGAGCAGGCCTGGGTCGAACGCTCCCGGGATGTATCCACGCTCGTCCACCGTCACTCCTCCAACCGCCGTGTGCGCGGGCGACTTTCGGCACCTTCACGGTGACGCGGCGGCGGGCGAGGCGAACGCGGCGATGGGCCCGGAACGGCGTGACGAAGGTCCTCGATCACCGCGCGGCCGTCAGGACGCCATGCCCGCAGCGTCGCCGAAGGTCCTCACCGGGAGGGACGCCCGGCCCGGGGCGGCGTGTGATTCGGGGCCTCGGGATGGGACTTCCGGCTCTGCTGAGGAGGATGCGCCGGGTGTGTGCTTGAGGTGTCGTCATCGAGACAAGGAGGTCACGATGAACCTCACGGAGCGGAGCCAGGGCCGGTTCCCCTTCCCGGAGCTGCTGGAACTGCTGGAGAGCCCGGTCTACGGGTTCCGGCCGTTCGGCCAGATCATCAGAGTCGAGGACTGCGTCGCGGGCGGCCGCTACACGCTGCGGGCGGAGCTGCCCGGCATCGACCCGGACAAGGACCTCGAGGTCACCGTGGGCCACGGGATGCTCCACATCCGGGCCGAGAAGACCAAGGAGACCATGGACGCCAAGGAGCCGCGCCGCTCCGAGATCGCCTACGGCGCGTTCTCCCGCACGATCACGCTTCCCCCGACGGCCGAGGCCGAGGACGTGACGGCCGTCTACAAGGACGGGGTCCTGGAGATCACGGTCGGTCTGAAGGAGGAGGACAAGCCCACCGACCGCAGGATCCTCGTCCAGCACTGAGCACGAGACAGGGCTTCGTGCCCAGCGAGAGCCGTAGAAGAAGGGGCGGGGAGCCGGTCGGCCCCCGTCCCTTCCCGCGCGCCGCTGTCCCCCATCGAGCTCTGGGCAGCGCGACCGGTGCCCGCGGCCGGCCCCCAGCGCCGCTTGGATTGGTCACTGCCTTTTGGTCGGCGGCTGCCAGAGGGCTGTGCGGATTTTTCCATCGTCCCGGCCGATGACGAGGGCGGATCTCTTGCCGAGGTGGCCGAGGGCGATGCGCATGACCCCGTGACCGGGGTCGGAGCCCGGAACCTCCAGTTCGGTGAGTTGACCGCTCTTCAGGTCGCAAAGGCGCAGGTTCTCGCCGGCGGAGACGAGGAGCACGTCCCGCCCGCCGACGGTTGCGAAGGCGAGGTCGTTGACCTGGCGGCCGGCGAACCGGCTCTCGCAGAAAGAGCTCACGCGCTTGCCGGTGGCGAGATCGGAGATTCGGACGGCGCCGCCCGTGTCGCCGGACGCCAGGAGCTGCCGGCCGGAACCGGAGCCCGTCGTCACCACACTTATCTCGACACCGTTCCCCTCCGTGTCGTGGTCGACGGCCTTGCCGACCCGCTTGCCGGTGGCGACGTCGAAGACGCGTACGCGTCCGTCGCGGGCGCCGGCCACGACGACGTCCCGCCCGTCAACGTGGCCGAGAGCCAGGTCGTTCACCTGGGAGTCCAGGAAGGGCGATCCCTTGGCGAGCAGCGGCCTGCCGATCAGTGACCGCGCTCTCACGTCCCCGACGACCACACCGGCGCTGTCGTGCGCGAACGCCACCACGGGCCGGCCGTGGTAGGTGCCCAGCGTGAGCGCGTGGATCCGGCCCGTCCATCCGGTGGTGACCTTGGGCACCAGGACGGCTCCTGTCGCCGCGTCCCACACGCGGACGGTGCCCAGGCTGCTGGCGGCGGCGACGTACGGATGGCCCCCGGCCATGGTCGCCGCGACATGGTCGACGAGGGAGTCCATGGTGCCGAGAAGCCGCCGGGAGGACTTCTCCCCGGTCAGCGCGGAGAGCCACACCTTGCCGTCCGGGCCGCCGGACACGACCCGCTGCGCGCCGCCGATCTCCACGACCGCCAGGTCGCCGGCGCCCCTGGCTCCGGTAAGCGCGAAGGGTCCGCCGGCCGCCGCGAGGCTCCACGTCGGCGACATCTCCTCGGCCCGCACGTCGTCCGTCTGCTCGTCGTCGCCCTGTTCGTCCTCGGTCCGCTCGTCGTCCTCGGCCGGGTCGTCCTCGGCCGGGTCGTCCTCGGCCGGGTCGTCCTCGGCCGGGTCATCCTCCGGCACGGAAGGGGAGGGCGGCGGGCTTGCGGGCTTCGAGGGAGACGGCGTCGGGGAGGACACCGGCAGGGAAAGCACGGTCGGTGTCGAGGCGACGGACGGCTGGACCTGGACGGCGGCCGGCATGCCGTCCGGCTCGGGAACGGAGTCCTGAGGGACGAGGGCGGCGGCCGCGAACACCGTGATCGCGCCGCCCGTCGCCACGATGCCGGCCGTCACCCACCAGCGGGCACGCGGCGACCAGTGCACCCGGTGGAGGAAGGGCGACTTCCGGGTGACGCGCAGCGTACGGCCGGGGTAAGCGGAGGGAGCGGCGGCGCCGGCGCGTGCGGAGGACGCGGTCGCGTTCCGGGTGAGGGCGGAGACGAGATCGGGGATGGCGGGCCGTTCCGCGGGGTCCTTGGCCAGACATCGGGTGAGCACCGGCCGGAGGAAGTCCGGTACGCCGGTCAGGTCGGGCTCGTGGTGCGTGATCCGGTTGAGGATGGCCGGGACGCTGTCGCCGCCGAAGACCATGCGTCCGGTCGCGGCGTACGCCATGGTGACCGCCCAGCTGAAGATGTCGGCCGGCGGTCCGACCCGCGTGCCCGCGATCTGCTCGGGGGCCATGAACGCGGGAGTGCCGATGGGTGCGCTCGTCCGGGCCGACGAGGCGTCGACGACCTTGGCGATGCCGAAGTCGATGACGACGGGACCCTCCGGGCCGAGCAGGATGTTGGCGGGTTTCAGATCCCGGTGCACGATGCCGGCTTCGTGGATGGCGGACAGCGCGGTGAGGGTGGCGATCGCCAGCCGCGTGAGCCCGCCCTCGTCCCTGGGCCCCTCCGCGAGGACGAGCTCTTCGAGCGACCCGCCGTCCACGAACTCGCTGACCACGTACGCCTGGCCCTGCCAGACGCCGGCGTCGAGCACCCGGGCGGTGCAGAAGGCGGCGACGCTGCGGGCGAGGTCGGCCTCGCGCAGCAGCCGGTCCCGGTCTCCGGCGCCGAAACGGGCGTGCAGCACCTTGACGGCGACCCTCCCGCCACCGGGAGCGGTGCCCAGATACACCACGCCCTGCCCGCCCTGCCCGATGACACCGGTGATCCTGTGGCCACCGATCGTCGGCGGGTCGTTCGGCCTGAGCGGTTGCGTGTTCCTGGCGGCGGGGCTCACGACTCGCCGTCCGGCGGGCCCACCGCGTCCTCATCCTGGGCCGGCAACTCAGTCCTCGCCGGACAGCGCCGCGCGGAGGGTGGCGGCACGGTCGAGCACGGCGGAGGCGTCCTCGTGGCCGAGACTCCGCAGGAGGTCGCCGAGGTCGCCGAGCCCTGTGACGAGTGCGGGGCGGTGGCCCGGGTCGTCGGCGGCGAGGCGTTCCAGGACCTCGACGCATCTCCTCTGGTACGGCAGAGCGTCCAGCGGGCGGTCCGCGTCACGCAGGTATCCGGCCAGGCGGCCGAGGACCACGGGCAGGGGAGCGAGGAAGGTCTCCGGGGCGGCAGAGGCGCGTTCCTCGAAGATCTTCACGACCTCCGTCTGCGCGGTGGCGGCCTCGTCCGGCCTGCCCTGCCGGTCGAGGAGAGTGGCCATCGAGTCGAGCACGTGGACATAGGGGATCGGATCGGCGTCGGGCTCCTGGAGCAGATGGATCTCCCACAGAGCGCTCGCGCGGTCCAGGTGCCGCCTGGCATGGTCGAGCAGGCCGCCGCGGAGCAGGTCCTGGGCCACGTCGTTCAGCGTGCGCACGGTGCGCGCCAGGTCCTGCTGCACCTCGCTCAGATGCCCCACGACGTCGTCGGTGTCGTGGCCGAGGCAGGTCAGCAGGAACAACTTCTGCTCCAGCGAGCCCACGAGATGCTCCGTCTCGCCGAGCCGGGCCCAGATGTCGGCCGCCCTTTCCACGTACGGCAGGGCCGCGAGGTCGCCGGTCGGCGGGCAGAGCAGCGCGGCCAGCCTGTCGAGGGCCACGGCCAGCTTCCGGAGGAACGGCTCCGGGCGGTCCAGGGCCAGCTCCTCCAGGATCTCGACGGCCTCCCGCGCCATGCGGAGCGCGGCGTCGAGATCACCCGTGTCGGCGGTGCGGTCGGCGAGCAGGCCGAGCGCGTGAGCCAGGCCGGCGTGGTCGCCCGCCTCCCGATAGAGGTCGACGGCCATCCGCAGCGCCGAGCGGGACTCGTCCGGCTGGTCCGTACGCCAGAGGTACACGCCGAGAGACACCCAGGCCGAGGCGAGACGCGTACGGAAACCGTCGGGATCCTGCTGGGCGAGCTCGCCGTACAGGGACAGCGACCTGCGCATCAGGCTCAGCGAACGGTCGAGGCGTCCTTCGGCCTCGTGACAGCGGCTGAGGTCGTGCAGGGCGGACGCCAGCCTGTGCCCCTGCCAGACGTCCCCCGGCCGGTACGCCCGCTCCAGCAGGCTGACCGCCCGCTCCAGGCTGGTGACGGCGTGTTCGAAGCGGCCGCTCTCCTCGCGGAGCGTGCCCAGGAAGCACAGCACGCCGGCCAGCCCGCGATACCAGGCGGGGTCGTCGTCGTCGTAGAGCCGCTGATAGACCTCGGCGGATTCGAGTGCGTCGCGGAGCGCGTCCTCGGGTCGTCCCGCGACCCTCGCGGTGATGGCCGCGTTGTAGAGCGCGTGCGCCAGTTCGGGCAGATCCCGGGACGCCCGGAACAGGGCGGCGGCCTCCGCCGTGGCGGCGGCCGAGGCCTCGTAGTCGCCCGCGGAGTGCAGGAGTGTGCCGAGCGTCCTGAGCGCTTCGCCGAGCCGCGGATCAGCAGCCTGCCGATAGAGCTCGGCACACCGTCGCGCCTCCTCGGCCGCGCGGTCGTGCCGGTCGATCTCGGCCAGCCGCTCGCTCAGGCAGCCGTACGCCTGTGCGAGGTCCAGCGACCACGCCGAATCCGTCTCGGCGAGGTGCAGGTAGTGCTTGACCGCCTCCTGCGACGCGTACACGGCCTTGGCGCCACGTCCGGCGGCCGCGTACCGGATGCCGAGGTTGACCAGGCAGATCGCCAGCTCGGGAAGGTACTCGCCGGGGTCGGTCAGGGACAGCTCGCGATAGATGCCGACGGCCTCGCTCATCGCCTCCAGCGCGGCCTCGGAGTCCTCCAAGCGGACCAGCACGTCGCACAGCTGCCGGAGATGCCGGGCGCGGACCGCCGACCGGGGCGCGCTCAGCGCCAGAGCCTCCCGCAGGGCGTCGTGGGCGGAGTTCCACTCCTCGAGGTCGATGTGCCGTACGGCGAGACCGCCCCACGCCAGGCTCAGCGTCACCCGGTCCGCCGGGTCCTGCTGCGCGGCGAGCAGGGCTTCCTCGGAAGCGCGGCGGGCGGCGAGGAGGTCGCCCGCCGTGTGGTGGATGTCGCTCAGCACCGTGTACGTGCAGGCCGTTTCGTAGGAGTCGTCCAGGGCGCGGAACGTCTCCGCCGCCTGCCGGGCGGCGGCCACGGCTTCCGCGTGCTCGCCCTTGGCGCAGAGCATCCGGGCGTGCAGCCGCAGAGCAGACGCGTGCAGCGGCTCGGCCCACTCCTGGCGGATTCTCGCCACATCGCCCACGAGGCGCTTCGCGACGACTGTGGCCTCCGCGACCTTGCCCAGGCGGACGAGCAGCGCGGTGAGCGCCTCGGCCTCCGCGACGACCGCGTGCCAACGGTCCTCCTGCTCGGCGGCGAGCCTGCGCATACGGCTTAAGGCGTCCCGGCGCAGTGCCAGCGCCTCGTCAAACTCCTCCAGAACCGTGAGAGGGGAAGCCAGTCGGCTGGTGGCCTGCGCGATGCCGAACTCGCCGCCGAGCCGCTGCCGGAGGTCCAGCACGAGGCGGCACACGTCGAGTTCGTCGGCGACCCGTCCCTGTGCGGCAAGGCGGTCCGCCAGCGCGGCGAGCCGGACGGGCAGCTCGGCCTGCACGAACAGGGGCTCGTCGATGACCATCTGCTCGGGTGCGACGAGGTCGTCCCCGAGCCGGGCGCACAGCTCGTCGAGCGCACGCGAGACGCCGGCGTCGAAGAGCTCGGGATGCGCGGCGGCCAGGTCCTGGTACTGACGGATGACTATCGACATGTCCGCAGGACATCTCCAACCAGCATGGAACGTGACAACGTCCGAATCATGGCGCAATCCGGACAGAGATGTATAGATCCATCTCGACGAAGACCTTAGCAGCAGCGATCTCGTGAACTCAATACACGACTAGGTTTGGCTTTGCGACTGAAAGGTGAGATAGGCGATAGGGCCGCCCGAGTTGGATGTGAGCCGCTTGCCGAGAACGCGTTCGGCGATCCGCAGGTCGCCGGGTGAGCCGCTCCGGACCGCGTTGGCGGGGGCGTCGAGGTCGGTGATGTAACCGGCGAGCCGTGCGTCGAACCGGTGACGTATCGGCCCGTCGCCGGTCGACCTGCTGTCCCAGTCGCCCAGACCCGTCAGCACCGCCACGACGAAGCCGCCGAGTGTCACGGGCAGAACGCCGGCCCGCGCGATCTTCTCCGGATTGCCCACCCACCAGCCGCGGAGTGCTTCCAGCAGGTGCTCGGGTGCCAGATCGGCGTGGAAGCCGATGTAGGGCCGATCCTCGGCGGGGACCGGCTTGGCCACGTCGACGCGCAGCACCGCAATGGTGTTCGTACGCGCGGGCGTGGACAGGAGGCGCGGTGTCACATGGGAGCGATGAGCGATGCGCCGCGCCACATTCTCGGGGATGACCTGCGCGGCGCCGGGATGACCGGCCACGGGGAGCAGGCCCGCTGCCGCGAGCTTGCGCAAGGCGGCGAGCGAGATGTCGAAGCGGTCCGCGGCCTGCCGCAGGGTGATGAAGGTCATGGCCCGGCGTCGTCTCTCCTCTGCTTCGGTTCAACTGCTCGAGCTGAGCAAAGTTGTCCGCACGCCGTCCAGAGAGGCAGCCCTGCCTCATCGCTCCGGCAGCAGCGAGGCGAGGAAGTCCTGCGTCTTGGCGTCCACCGAATAGACGGCGGTGCCGATCATGCCACGGGTGAGCAGCACCTTGTAGGTGTTGCGGATCAGCCGGTCGGCCTGCTCGTCGGTGACGGACTTCTTCATCAACTCCGGGTCCTTGCTGGCCGCGCGTACGGTGACCAGGCGGCCGTCGCGGTAGACGAGGTCGGGACCGAGGATGACGCCGTTCCAGTCGTACTCGAAGCCCTGGGCGGTGTACACGCACCCGACCTGCTCGAAGCCGCCCGTCATGGTGGCCCACAGTGCGGCGGGAGGGGCGTCGCCGACGGCGCGGTCACCCTTGACGTTCCACGGCTTGGACCAGCCGTCGACCTGTACGTCGGGCACCAGGCGATCGCCGTCCGGGTCGCTCCACCGCCAGCAGAAACCGGCCGTCACCCGTGCCGAGTAGCCGTCGTCGAGTTTGCCGCGCAGCAGCCCTTCCAGCTCGTACGGTGACTCGGCGAGCGTGACCTCGAAGTTGGCGTCGCCGGACCACGCCTCGGGCTCCTCGCCGTTGAGGCCCAGCAGCCGCAGCACCCACTCCTCGTACGCCCGGCTGCCACCGCAGCGGAACTGGGCGTCCAGGTCCACCTGGTGGACGGTCAGGCCTAGCGACTCCGCGTGCGCCTGGCGACGGCGGCGCGGACAGGCCGCGGACGCGGTGCCGGGTGCGGGTCAGCAGCCGGGGTACTTGTCGCGGGGGAGGCGGCCGCCGGTGAACTTGCCGGTGAACGCGGCGGTGAAGTCGTCGGCGAGCTCGACGACGGTGTCCCGGCCCTCCAGCCGGGACAGCCAGCGCCGCGGCAGCACCGGCTCTCCGTGCACCGTGCCGAGCAGGTTGCCGCAGAGGGAGCCGGTCGAGTCGCTGTCACCGGAGTGGTTGACCGCGAGCAGCAGCGCCCGCTCGATGTCCTCGCCGCTCACCAGCGCGCAGTAAACCGCGATCGCGAGCGCCTCCTCGGCCACCCATCCGCCGCCGAGCGTCTCCACTGCCTCGGGCGAGGGCTTTGCCGTCCCGGTAAGGGCGACCGCCGCCTCGATCGCGGCGGTGGTCTCCTCGTGCGCGGGCCGCTCGGCGAGCAGCGCGAGGGTGTCCTGGACGGCCTCCGCCAGCGGCGCGCCCTGGGCCAGGAGGCAGACCAGCGCGGCGAAGGCCCCGGCCGCCAGATAGCCGGTGGGGTGTCCGTGCGTGATCTGCGCGCAGTCGGCCGCGAGCGTGAAGGCCTCGCGCGGGTCGCGAGTGGCCAGTCCGAAAGGGGCGGAACGCATGACGGTGCCGCAGCCCTTCGAACCGGGATTGACCGGGCCGGGCATGCCGGGGGCGGCGAGCGGGCCGAGGTTCGCGTGCAGCCCGGACAGGCAGGCGTTGCCGGGCGCGCGACGCGAGTACAGCCAGGCCTGCTCGCGCAGCCACCCGGTGCGTACGAGGCCGTCCGCGGGCGGCGGCACGCGATGTTCCTGGGTGTCGAGCCAGCGAAGGTAGGCGTGGCGCACCACGTGCACCTCGCCGCCGCCGATGCCTCTCTCTCCGGCGCGTACGCGGGCGCGGATCAGCCCCTCGACGGTGAACAGCGTCATCTGGGTGTCGTCGGTGATCCGGCCGGTCCTGCCACCCCAGTCGGGCGCGAGATCGGTCAGCCCCGCTTCACCGTGATCGCGGCGGATCGCGGCGATCGAGTCGAACTCGACGGGGGCGCCGAGGGCGTCGCCGATCGCCCCACCCAGCAGGCAGCCGCGCACCCGCGCACCGAACGGAACATCGCTCACAATCTGCACCGTAGCGTCAAAACCGTCCCTCTTGTCGCGGAGTCGCCGATCGGATAGAAACGGTGCTCACCTCGAGTAGGAAACTTTCCGTCCTACTCGGGCCGGAACGCGGGGTGAGCGTGAGCGGGAACTACCTGGCCGGGCCGCAGGGCCTGCTCCGGTCGATCAACGCCCGCGCCGTGCTCGACGTCGTCGACCGCGAGGGGCCGCTGGGCCGCCCGGAGATCACCAGGGCGACGGGCCTGTCCAAGACCACGGTCGCCCAGGCGCTGCGCGAGCTTCTCACGCTCCGGGTCGTCGAGGAGGCGGGCGCCGACACCACCCGTCGGGGGCCCGCCGCGACCCTCTACCGGATCGCCCCGCGCTGCGCGTTCGGGCTCGGGGTGGACGTCGGCCACCTGCGCGTCCGCGCCGTCCTCGTCGACGCGTCGGGGGAGGTGCTGGCCCGGGCGGAGACGCGGGCGCCGCGCCGCAAGGTGGCCGACACGGCGGCGACGGTGGCGGCGCTCGCCGCCGAGTGCGCCGAGCGGGCCGGGACCGAGCCGGACGCCGTCGGCCAGGCCGTCGTCGGCGTGCCCGCGGTCGTGGCGCGTGACGGCCGCACGGTAAGGCGGGCGTACGGGCTGCCGCAGGGCGGCCGCGGCCTGGCGGAGGCCATCGAGCGCGACCTGCCCGTCCCTGTGCTCCTGGAGAACGACGTCAACCTCGCCGCCGTCGCCGAGCAGCGGTTCGGCTCGTGCGCGGACGTCGCCGACTTCGTGCTGCTGGGCGCCGGGGTCGGCCTGGGCGCCGGGATCGTGCTCGGCGGCCGTCTCCACCGGGGATTCGCCGGGGGAGCGGGTGAGGTCGGGTTCCTGCCCCATCCCGCCACCGAGCTCGGCACCGAGGTGATCGGCGCCCGCCGCATCGCCGAACAGGCCAGGCAGGCCGGCATCGAGGGCAGCCCGTCCCCGCGCGAGATCTTCGAACGAGCCAGGGGCGGCGACGAGAGGGCGCTGGCGGTCGTCGACGCGACCGCCCGCAGGATCGCCCACGTCGCGGCATCGATCGCCCTGGTGATCGAGCCGGAGCTGTTCGTGCTCGGCGGCGCGTTCGGCGCCAGCGCCGACCTGCTGCTCGGGCGCATCCGCCGTCACCTGGCCAGGGACGCCGCGCCGCTGCCGATCAGGATCATCGCGAGCGGCGTCCCCGAGGACGCGGTGCTGCGCGGTGCGGCCTGGCTGGCCCGCCATCGGGCGCGGGAACGCGCCTTCGCGGCCGTCACCGGCGGCCGGCCGTACGACACGGACCTCGGCGGGCCCGCCGAACCCGGGAAAGGGGACATCACGTGAACCTCGCGCAACGGCTCGGCGCCGGGCCGGAAGACCGGCTGCTGATCGTGAACGCCGACGACTACGGCATGTGCCGGGCGGCGAACACCGGCATCACCTCCCTGCTCGCCGCCCGCGCCATCAGCTCGGCCACCGTCATGACGCCGTGCCCGTGGGCCCCCGACGCGGTCCGTACGGCCGTCGCGGGCGGCTACGACGTCGGCGTCCACCTGACGTTCACCAGCGAGTGGGAGGGATACCGGTGGGGACCGGTGACCCGTGACCGCGCGGTGCCCTCGCTCGTGGACGATGCCGGCTACTTCCCGGCCGACTCCCGCACGGTGGAAGAGCGGGCCGACCCCGAGGAGGTCCGCGCGGAGATCGACGCGCAGATCCGCAGGGCCGTCGCCCTCGGCCTCGACCCGTCGCACGCCGACAACCACATGGGCAGCCTGTACGGCCTGGCCACGGGCAGGGACTTCCTCGACGTGGTCTTCGCGGCGTGCGCGGAGCACGGCCTGCCGTTCCGGCTGCCCCGGACCCTCGACGGCATGGGCCTGCCGGAGGAGCTGGAGCCGTTCGCGCGGGCCAGGGCCGAGGCCGCCGACGCGGCGGGCGTGGTGATCCTCGACCGGCTGTGGACGCTGCCCTTCGAACTGGCCGAGGGGGAGACGTACGAAACGGTCCGGGACGACATGGCAGGGCTGATCCGGGCGTTGCGCCCCGGGGTCACCGAGATCTACATCCACCCGTTCGAGGACACCGGCGAGCTCCGGCAGATTATGCCGCACCACGCGAAACGCGGCATGGAGCTGCGCCTGTTCACCGATCCGGAGGTCCGCCGCGCCATCGCCGAGGAGGGCGTCCGGCTCATCGGCTGGTCGGACCTGCGCACGCTGCAGAGAACCCGATGACGGGCTCGACGAGGCGCGGTCAGGTGCTGGCGTACGGCGCGGGCAACCTGTCGGTCAACCTGCTCAGCCAGGCGTTCGCGACCTTCGCCACCTTCTACTACGTGGACCACCTGGGCGTCGACCCGTCGCTCATCGGCGTCGCCATGGTGATCCACGGCATCGTCAACGCGGTGCTCAATCCGCTCGTGGGGCACGTCTCCGACCGGACGCGCACGCGCTGGGGCAGGCGGGTGCCGTACATCGCGATCGGCATGGCGCCGCTGGCCGCGGCGTTCACCATGATCTGGATCCCGCTGGTGGACGGCGCGACCCCGAGGTTCTGGTACTTCCTGATCGCGGTCCTCGTCTACGACGTGCTGTTCGTCGTCGTGGTCCTGAACTACGTGGCGCTGTTCCCCGAGATGTTCACCACCATCGCCGAGCGGGCCGCCGCCGCGTCATGGCGGCAGATGTTCGCCATCGTCGGCATGATCGTCGGCGTCGCCGCCGCGCCCCTGCTGTACGGCGCGATCGGATGGGCCGCGATGGGCGTGTCCTTCGGCGTCGTCGCGCTGGCCTGCTTCGCGCTGTCGCTGCGCGGCTCGGCCGAGCGCACCCGCGTGGAGCGCGAGAGGTTCGGGTTCCTCACCGCGCTCCGCCACACCCTCGCCAACCGCGCCTTCGTCACCTACGTCACGGGCAGCTTCCTGCTGCAGCTCACGTTCGCCCTGCTGCAGGCGGGCATCCCGTTCTTCACCAAGTACGCCCTGGGCGAGGCCGACTCCGCCAACACCGTCATCCTGGGTGCGGTGTTCGTCACCGCGATCCCGATGGTCTACGTGTGGAGCCGGGTCACCACCCGCCTCGGCCCGCGGCGGGCGATCCTCGCCGCGATCGTCGTGTACGGCGTGGCGCTCGTGCCGTTCCTGATCGTCGGGACCCTCGCCCTCGCGGCGGTCACCGGGGCCGCGGTCGGGGTCGGGATCGCGGGCATGCTGGTCCTCCTGGAGATTCTGCTCGCCGAGGTGATCGACGACGACGAGAGAAGGACGGGCGCCCGGCGTGAGGGGATGTACTTCGGGATGAACGGGTTCATCGTCCGCTGGGCGGTGTCCCTGCAGGCGGTGATCATCACCGTCGTGCTGGCCCGTTCGGGCTACCGCAACGGGGCCGCGGTCCAGCCGGACTCCGTCGTCACGGGGGTCCGGCTGATGATGGGGCTGCTGCCCCTGGCGGTGCTCGCGGTGGCGTTCGGCTGCTTCCTGCTCTACCCGCTGCGGGAGGGCGCGTCACCCCGTGCTTCCGTCGCGGTCCGGGAGCCCGGCTCGGGCCGCCCGTCGTCATGACCGGGCGCCGGCCCGCGGCGTCGGCGGGGTGACGGGGAAGGTGGTTGGCCGTACGCCTCACCACGGCCGGGCAGCCGACCCGTCCGCCTCCAGCCCGAATCGCAGCAGGTCTGCCCACCGGCCCCCCTGTCCCTTCTGCACGCGCCGCTTGGCCAGGTCGTACAGTGCGGTGGCGTCGCCGGCGTCGGCGGCGATCCGGGCCAGGCGTTCCGCGCCTTCGTGGTCGCCGGCCTGCTCCCGCATCTGCGTCAGCTCGTACAGCACGTAGGGACGACCGGCGTCGGCGGCGGCCCGGGCGAATCGTTCGGCGCCCTCCTGGTCGCCGGCCCGCTCCCGCACCCGCGCCAGGTCCCGCAGCGCGGTGGTGTGGCCGGTGTCGGCGATCGCCTGGTACAGGCGTTCGGCCCCTTCATAGTCGCCGGCCTTCTCCCGCTTCCACGACAGGTCGTCCAGCACCCCGATGTTGCCGATGTCGGCGGCGGCGCGGGCGAATCGTTCGGCGCCCTCCTGGTCGCCGATCTGCTCCCGCACCTCCGCCAAGTCCCACAGTGCGGAGGTGTCGCCGGTGTCGACGGCGGCTTGAGCGAATCGTTCGGCGCCCTCGTAGTCGCCGGCCTGCTTCCGCTTCCACCCCAGTTCCCGCAGCCCCAATGCGTGGCCGGTGTCGGCGGCTGCGCGGGCGAGGCGTTCGGCCCCTTCGTGGTCGCCGGCCTGCTCCCGGATGCGTGCCAGGTCCCGCAGCGCGCTGGTGGAGCCGCTGTCGGTGATCGTCCGGTACAGGCGTTCGGCCCCTTCGTGGTCGCCGGCCTGCTCCCGCATGCGCGCCAGGTCCCGCAGCGCGTAGGTGTCGCCGGCGTCGGCGGCGGCCCGGGTGAGGCGTTCTGCTCCTTTGTGGTCGCCGGCCTGCTCCCGGATGCGTGCCAGGTCGCCCAGCGCGCTGGTGTGGCCGGCGTCGGTGATCGTCTGGTACAGGCGTTCGGCGCCTTCGTGGTCGCCGGCCTCCTCCCGCTCTCGCGCCCGCTTCCGCAGCGCGTAGGTGTGGCCGGCGTCGGCGGCGGCCCGGTACAGGCGTTCCGCGCCTTCGTGGTCACCGGCCTGCTCCCGCGCCCGCGCCTGGTCGTCCAGCGCGGAGGTGTCTCCGGCGTCGGCGATCGCCTGGTACATGCGTTCGGCGCTTTCGTAGTCGCCGGCCAGGTGCCGCTCCTGTGCCAGGTTCCGCAGCGCGGTGGTGTGGCCGGTGTCGGCGGCGGCGCGGGCGAGGCGTTCGGCGCTTTCGTGGTCGCCGGCCTGCTGTCGCTTCCTTATCATCTCGGCCAGCGGGTCGGTGGCGAACTCGGCGTCTTCGACGGCCTGATACAGGCGTCTGGCGCCTTCGTGGTCGCCGGCCTGGATCCACGTCGCCGCCAGGTCGAACAGCGCGTAGGTGTGGCCGGCGTCGGCGGCGGCGCGGGCGAGGTGTTCGGCGCCTTCGTGGTCGCCGGCCTGCTCCCGCTCTCGCGCCATCTCCGGCAGCAGCGCGGCGATGCGGCGGGCGTCGAGAGCGGCCCGGGCGAGTCGATCCGCGCTTTCCTGATCGCCGGTCTGCTCCCGCGCCCGCGCCAGGTCCCACAGCGCGAGGAAGTGACCGGCGTCGGCGGCGGCGCGGGCGAGGCGTTCCGCGCTCTCGTGCTCGCCGGTCTGCTCCCGCATCCGTGCCAGGTCCCGCAGCACACTGGTATCGCCCGCGTCGGCGACTGCTTGGTGCAGCGCGAAGGCGTGTCGATTGCGCCCGCGATCGCGGGCGGCCTTGGCGAGAGCGCGGTGGTCGCTCACCGAGGCGGCGTGGCGGGTGGCGGCGTTCCAGAAGGTGGCGGGGGGACAGAGGAAGCGGCGGGTGCGGGCGCCGTGTTGTTCGAGGTAGTCGGCGAGGCGATAGGCCGGCTCACCCCCGCTTCGTGCGGCGGGGGCGTGACCGGCGCCCGGACGAGGTCTGAGCCGGGTCAGCGGCGGGCGGGCTCCCCGGCAGGAGCGGTGATCGGTGAGATAGGCGAGGGCGCGTTCGAGCCAGTCGTCGCCGAGCAGGTGCCATTGCTCGTCGCCGAGATAGCCGGGGGCGGCCTCTGCGAGCAGGAGGTGGGGGAGGGCCGGACCATGACCGAGACGCCGGGCGTCGATCGCCGCGTCCAGGACGGCGCGGGCGGCGGGTTCGGCGTTGTCGTAGAGCTCCAGCAGCGCTGGACCACCGGCCAGGTACTGGGTCAACCGCCCCTCCGGGGCCCGGCGCAAGGCCTCGGCCAGCCGGGGATCGCCGGTGTTCCCCGCCTGCCGGCTTGCGGTGTCGAGGTCGGTGCCGGTGAAGGACTCGGGAAGGCGGATGCTGGCGTTCTTGATCAGCTCGCGGGCCTGCGCGTACGGATCGGGCCGACCGGTGGGCGGGACCGCGGTGAGAGCCTTCCAGTAGGCGGGCCACAGGGTGCCCAGCACCAGCACCGGCCCTCGCTCCCGAGCCCGCAGCAACTCCCGGAGCCCGCCGGCGATCCGCTCCCCGACGGCTGGATCCGCGGTGAGCAGATAGTGCTGGCTCTCGTTCAACCACACCACGGTGTACGGGCCGATCGACCTCAGCTCGGTCAGGACCGCCGCCGGACGGCTCGGCTCGATCGGGTGCCACAGCCGCCACGATTCGGGCAGGGTCCGGACCGCTTCCCACAGGGCGCGGGTCTTGCCCGTGGACGAGTCGCCGACCAGCACGACCAGCCGGGACTCTCCCGCTCGCGCCTCGCTGACCAACTGGGCGAGGGTCTCGTCATGTGATCGGGGGATGTAGGCGGGCAACTCCTCCAGCTCCCGGCCGGCGGCGTCGACGCGAATCGCCGGATGGACCTCCAGGTCCAGCGGCCGGAACCACCCGATCGGCCGGCCAGGTCCCGCTGTGGCCGGGGGTGGGACGGGGGCGGCGGCCATCGGGAGAGGGCAGGCCGGCCGCCGGCCGTTCTGCGCCTCGTCATAGGCCTGCCTCCACGCCGCCATGTCGCCCAGCACCGCGTCGGGATCCCCGCGCTCGTCCTCTGTCACCTTCTCGCGGTAGGCCTCCAGCAGGCGCTCGACCTGTGCGGTCCAGTTCGGCAGCCGCTTACGCGTGCCGTCGACGAGCGACTCGACGGTGGTCCTCGGGATGCCGGAATGGCGGGACAGCCACTGCACCGAGGGGTTCCAGGCCGCCGACCGTGCCTGCGTCAGGTAGCCGAGGAAGACCTGCACACCGTCGCCACGGTCGCCGGGCGGTCTCGCCATGTCACGACCCCTTCGCTGTCATCCCCCGACAGATCTCCGGTACCGCCACCTTCGGCGGCGATTTCAGGCTAAAACCGGATCCGCTGCACTGCACGGCGGCAGCGGCCACGGGATGATCCCGGATAATCCGGGTCGGTTGACTCATTCATGTACGTCCGGTTAGCTCTGGTGGCAGCTCGCGACGGGGCAACGGAACGGACGGGGACGCGACGACCTCTCGGCCCGGGAGTGACGGATGACAGACGCGCGCATGCGCTCCCTCCGGGACCGCCTCGGCGGCCTGGCGTACGGCGGGGACTACAACCCCGAGCAGTGGGATCCGGCCGTGTGGCGGGAGGACGTCCGGCTCATGCGCGAGGCGGGGGTGAACCTCGTGTCGCTCGGTGTCTTCGCGTGGGCGTCGCTCGAACCGGAGCCGGGGAAGTACGAGTTCGGCTGGCTCGACGAGGTCATGGACCTGCTCTGTGAGAACGGGATCGCCGTCAACCTCGCCACTCCCACCGCGGCGCCACCGGCCTGGCTGTCCCAGCGGCACCCCGAGGTCCTGCCGGTCATGGCCGACGGCGAGCGGTTCGGTTTCGGCAACCGCCTGCACTACGACCCCTCGTCGCCGGTCTACCGGGAGCACGCGGCGGCCATCACCACCCGGCTGGCCGAGCGCTACTCCTTCCACCCGGCGCTGGCGATGTGGCACATCAGCAACGAGTACGGCCCCACGGCGTACAACGAGGCCGCCTCGGCCGGCTTCCGGCGCTGGCTCGAACGCAGGTACGGCGACCTGGCGACCCTCAACGATGCGTGGACCACCCGCTTCTGGGGGCAGGTCTACACCGACTGGGACCAGGTCGAGGCGCCGGGCGTGCCGCGCACCTGGATGAACCCCAGCCGCATCCTGGACTTCAAGCGCTTCACCTCCGACGCCCTGCTGGAGTGCTTCGTCGCCGAGCGGGACATCGTCCGGTCCTTCCGCGACGACATCCCGGTCGTCACCAACTTCATGCGCTTCTACCGCAACGCCGACTACTGGAGATGGGCGCCGGAGGAGGACGCGGCCGCCCTCGACATCTACCCCGACCCCGCGGACCCGGACGCGCACGTCTCGGCGGCCTTCCAGTTCGACCTGTTCCGCTCGCTCAAGGGCGGGCGGCCGTGGCTTCTGATGGAGCAGGCCGCGAGCGCGGTCAGCCAGTGGCGGCTCAACGTGGTCAAGGAGCCCGGCCGGATGCGGCTCGGCTCGCTCCAGGCGGTCTCCCGCGGCGCCGACTCCGTCATGTTCTTCCAGTGGCGGGCCGGCCGGGGCGGGCACGAACGCTTCCACTCGGCGATGCTGCCGCACTCCGGCCCGGACTCGCGCACCTTCCGGGAGGTCGCCGAGCTCGGCCGTGAGGTCGGACGGCTGTCACCGGTCGCGGGAACCACCACGCGCGCCGAGGTCGCCGTCCTGTTCGACTGGGACGGCTGGTGGGGGCTGGAGGAGCTGTGGGGACTGCCCCGCAACGACTTCAGCTACGTGGACACCGTCATGCGGCACTACCGGCCGCTGTGGGAGCACCACTACGCGGTCGACGTCGTGTCGCCGCACACCGATCTGTCGCCTTACAAGGTGCTGGTCGTGCCCAACGCGTACCTGATGGACGACGAGGGCGTCGGCGCCGTCACCGAGTTCGCCCGGCGCGGCGGGTCGGTCGTCATGTCCTTCTTCTCCGGCGTCGTGGACGCGTGCAACCGCGTCCGGCCGGACGGCTACCCGGGCGCGTTCCGCCGCCTCATCGGCGCGAAGATCGACGAGTACTGGCCGGCGCGTCCCGGCGAGCGGTTCGCCGTCGAGTTCTCCGACGGGAGCACGGCGACGGCGGACTGGTGGCGCGAGGACATCCACCTCGAGACCGGGACCGCGCTGGCGACCTACGCCGACGGGCTGCTCAGGGGGCGCGCCGCGGTCGTCGCGAACGTCTACGGAGCGGGCCGGGTCGTCTACGTCGCCACCCTCCTGGAGCGGGGCGCCTTCGAGCGGGTGCTGCTCGGCGAGCTGAGGGCGGCGGGCGTGGCCGGCCGCTTCCACGGGCTGCCCGCGCACCTGGAGTGCACGGTCCGCGAGGACGAGCGGAACGAGTACCTCTTCCTCCTCAACCACGACCCCGGGACGCCCGTCACCGTGCCGCTGGACAGCGGGGGCACGGACCTCCTCACCGGCCGGCCGGCCTCAGGGAAGATCACCATCGCGCCCCTCGGGGCGGCGGTCGTGCGGCGGGCGCGGCAGGCGTGACCGCGGCCCGGCCCCCGGCGGGGCCGTGCTCTCCCGTACGACCAGCTCGTTGGCGAGGTCGATTCTGCTCGTGGCCGGCTCCACGCCGCGGGCCAGGTCGAGCAGCATCTGGGCCGCGACCGTCGCCATGTCGCACAGCGGCTGGCCCACCGTGGTGAGGGCCGGCTCGACCCAGCCGGCGACGGGCACGTTGTCGTAGCCGACCACCGACAGCTCCCCGGGGATGTCGAGGCCGAGCCGGTGCGCCGCGCGCAGGACGCCGAGCGCCTGCAGGTCCGACCCGGCGAAGATCGCCGTCGGCCGGTCGGGGCGCGACAGCAGGTCCATGGCGTGCTCGTATCCGGCGTCGACGTAGAAGTTGCCGTACCTGACGAGGCCGGGGTCGACGGTGAGCCCGGCCTCGTCGTGGGCGACCCGGAACCCGGCGACCCGTGCCCTGCTGCACATCACGTCCTTCGGACCCGAGATGACCGCGACGCGGCGGTGGCCCAGCTCCAGGAGATGGCGGGTGGCGAGCAGGCCGCCGTCCCAGTTGTTCGAGCCGACCACGGGCACGGACTCGGCGATCTCGCCGTCGGTGTCGACGACGACGAACGGAACCTGCGCCCGCCGCAGCTTCTGCTGCTGCGACTGCGACGGGCTGGACATGACGAACAGCACGCCGAGGGGCCGGTGGTCGAGCACGCCGTCCAGCCACTCCTCCGGTGGCCGATGTGCTCCCTTCAGCTGGGACAGGACGACCTCGATCCGCGCGGCGGAGGCGACGGTGTCGACCCCTCGGATGATCTCCATCGACCACATGGAGTTCAACTCGTGGAAGACGAGGTCGATCTGCCCCTTGAGCGGCCTGCGGCGGAGGCGGCGGCGGTAATGGTGGCGGGCGAGGCCGGCCTCGACGCGTTCGCGCGTCTCGGGCGACACGTCGGGGCGGCCGTTGAGGACCTTGGAGACCGTGGTCACCGAGACGCCGAGCTCCGCGGCGATGGACGCGATCGTCGTGGGGCGAGGGCCGCGGGCTGGAGAAGGGCTGGTCATCGCTCCACTCACTGTTTCCGAAATTTTCGCGAAACTCTAACACCGAACGGCGTCCAATATAAGCCGAGACCAGGCGAGAAGTAACGCGTCGAATGCGGCGTGACGACGGCTGACTCCCCTCTTGACGAGGGTCTGGCCTCAGCCTATATTTCCGCAATATTACTGAGGATCACCGAAAATTTCTGTCGCGTCGCCTGCGCGTACCGCGTCGTCCGGCGTGGGTGACGGCGTGGGTGACACGGCGGTGCCGCAGCCCTCGCGGCCCCGGGCGCGGGGCCGGCCACGAGTGGTGGCCGCGGCCGTCGGCGTGATCTGTCGGCGTGATTCGTCGGAGGGCACCGGAGGCACAGGAATGAGCACCACCAGAACGATCGACGTGTCACCGGGCGCCGGGGATCCCGGCCGCGCGAGACCCGGTCCCGCCCGTGCGCCGCGGCCGCCGAAACGGACCTGGCGTCAGGCGCTGCGCCGCGACTGGCAGCTGTACTCGCTCGCGATCCTTCCGCTGCTGTTCTTCCTGGTCTTCCGGTACCTGCCGATGATCGGCAACGTCATCGCCTTCCGTAAGTTCCAGCCGGGCGGCAGCGTGCTGGGCGAGGAATGGGTCGGCCTGCGGTACGTGAAGATGTTCCTGAACGACCCGTCGTTCTGGCAGGTGTTCACCAACACCGTGGTCATCGGCGTGCTGACCCTGCTGTTCTGCTTCCCGACGCCGATCGTGCTGGCCCTGCTGATCAACGAGCTGCGTGGCCGGCGGATCAAGCGGTTCGTCCAGTCGGTGTCCTACCTGCCGCACTTCCTGTCGATGGTGGTCGTGGCGGGGCTCGTCATGGAGATGCTGTCGGTGGACGGGCCGGTCAACCAGCTCCTGCGCGCGATGGGCAACGATCCCGTGGCGTTCCTGCAGGAGGCGAGCTGGTTCCGCACCATCTACGTCTCCTCGGAGATGTGGCAGACCGTCGGCTGGGGGACGATCATCTACCTCGCCGCGCTCACCACGATCGACGAGCAGCTGTACGAGGCGGCCCGGATCGACGGCGCGAGCCGGTGGCGGCAGGTCTGGCACGTGACGCTCCCCGGCATCCGGCCGACCGCGGTCACCCTGCTGATCCTCAACATCGGCACGTTCATGGCGGTGGGCTTCGAGAAGATCCTGCTGCTCTACAACCCGCTGACGTACCCGACGGCCGACGTGATCTCGACGTACCTGTACCGGATGGGCATCGTGTCCAACAGCTTCAGCTACGCCGCGGCGATCGGCCTGTTCGAGGCCGTGATCGGCCTGACCCTGGTCCTGTCGGCGAACCAGATCTCCCGGCGCACGGTGGGGACGAGCCTGTGGTGACCGTCGACAGGACCCGGGGCTACCGGGTGTTCCGGGCGGTCAACGCGGTCATCCTGACCGGCGTCGTGATCGTGACCCTCTACCCCTTCGTCAACATCGTCGCCCGGTCGCTCAGCGACGAGTTCGCCATCCGCGCCGGCAAGGTCAACCTCGTCCCGGTCGGGTTCACCTTCCGTACGTACGAGTTCGTGGCCGCCGACCCGACATTCTGGACGAACTACCGCAACACCGTGGTCTACACGGTCGTCGCCACGGCCATCGCGATGTTCATGACCACGTGCTACGCGTACGTGCTGTCGAAGAAGCACCTGAAGGGCCGCACGTTCCTTATCGGCATCGCGGTCTTCACGATGTTCTTCTCCGGCGGGCTCATCCCCAACTACATCCTGATCTCCAGCCTCGGGTTCAAGGACAGCATCTGGGCCATCGTGCTGCCGAACGCGATCAGTGTGTTCAACCTCCTGGTGATGAAGGCGTTCTTCGAGGGCCTGCCGGCCGAGTTGGAGGAGGCCGCCGCGATCGACGGCATGAGCACGTACGGCGTCCTGCTGCGGATCGTGCTGCCGCTGTCGAAGGCGGTGCTCGCGACGATGGTGCTGTTCTACGCGGTGTCGTTCTGGAACTCGTGGTTCGCGGCCTTCCTCTATATGAGCCAGTCCGACCTGTTCCCGGTGACCGTCTACCTGCGCAACCTCATCGCGGGGGCCACCACCGGCACGTCCGTCGGCGCCGACGCCACCGACATGACCGTGGCCACCAACATCAAGGCGGTGACGATGGTGCTCACCGTCATCCCGATCCTGGTGGTCTACCCCTTCGTCCAGCGGTACTTCGTCAAGGGCGTCATGCTCGGCGCGGTCAAGGGATAGCCGCCCTCGATCGTTGTCACCCCCCATCACCAGGGAAAGGACCCCACTGTCCATGTATGAGATCAACCGGCGCCAGGCCATGGTCGCCGTGGGAGCGTTTCTCGCGCTCGCCGCCTGCAGCACCGAGGGCGGCTCCGGCGGCTCCGGCGACGCGAAGAAGGGCGACGACTTCTCGGCGAACCGGGAAGGTGCGATGTCCGACTACGCCGTCGGCAAGCAGTTCAAGGCGGCGGCGCCCCTGTCGTTCAGCATCCTCTACAACAACCACCCGTTCTATCCGATCAAGAACGACTGGCTGTTCTGGTCGGAGCTGAGCAAGCGCACGAACGTGACGCTGCAGCCGAGCGTGGTGCCGCTGAGCGACTACGAGAACAAGCGCAGCCTGATGATCGGCGCGGGCGACGCGCCGATGATCATCCCGAAGACCTATCCGGGCCAGGAGACCCCCTTCGTCGCCTCCGGAGCCGTCCTGCCTGTCAGCGACTACATCGACCTGATGCCGAACTTCAAGGAGAAGATCGCCAAGTGGAACCTGCAGCCCGACCTTGACACGCTCCGGCAGTCCGACGGCCGCTTCTACGTGCTTCCCGGTCTCCACGAGGACTACTGGGTGGACTACACCCTGGCGATCCGCGCCGACGTCCTAGACAAGCTCAATCTGCAGGTCCCGCAGACCTGGGACGACGTGCACTCCGTGCTGAAGGCGATCAAGGAGGAGCACCCGGACTCCTACCCCTTCTCCGACCGGTGGGGGACCATCTCCACAACGGGCGGCGCGCTGATGAACTATCTCGGCACGGCCTACGGCGCGCCCTGGGGGTGGGGCTACACGAGCGGCGGTGTCATCTGGGACTCCACCGCGCAGAAGTTCGTCTACGCGGGCGCCATGGATCAGTTCAAGCAGGCGCTGCAGTTCCTCAACACGCTCGTGACGGAGAAACTGCTCGATCCGGAGAGCTTCACGCAGAAGGACGAGCAGGCCATCCAGAAGCTGGTGTCCGGCAATTCCTTCGCGATCAGCACCAATGCGCAGACGCTGGTCAACGAGTACCGTCCACCGCTCAAGAAGGCGGACCCGAAGGCCAGGCTGGTCAAGATTCCGGTGCCCATCGGCCCGCTCGGCCCGATCAAGGCGGGGTCCAACACCACCCGCCTCGAGAACGGCATCATGATCTCCAAGAAGGCGCGGGACAGCAAGAACTTCGTCGCGATGATGCAGTTCATCGACTGGCTCTGGTACTCCGACGAGGGCCAGGTCTTCGCGAAGTGGGGTGTCGAAGGCACCACCTACACGAAGGATGCTGCCGGAAAATTCCAGCTGGCGAAGGACGTCGACTTCGTCGGGCTCAACCCCGGCGCGCCCAAGCACCTGCAGAAGGACTTCGGCTTCTCCAACGGCGTGTTCGCCTACGGCGGCAGCACCGAGCTACTCCAGTCGACCTTCTCCGAGGAGGAGATCGAGTTCCAGAAGACGATGAACGCCAGGAAGGCGCTGCCGGTGGCGCCTCCTCACCCGCTCTCCGACGAGGAGCGCGAGCAGGCCTCGCTGTGGGAGACCCCGCTCAAGGACCACGTGAGCCAGAACATGCTCAACTTCATCCTCGGCAAGCGGAGCTTCGACGAGTGGGACGCCTACGTCAAGGAGCTCGAGGCGAAGAACATGACCTCCTACATCAACCTCGTGAACGGCGCGTACGAGCGCTACAAGAAGGAACACGGCTGACCGGCGTGGGCCGGCCGTGCCTGTCCCACGGCCGCCCCGCGTCCGCCGCGACGGTGAGCGAAGGACGATGATGCACGACCCTGCCCCCGATGAACCCCGCACGAGCCGCTTTCCGGACGCCTGGCGGTTCTGCGTCGGCACCGGCCGCTTCGACCTGGCCCTGCGCCGGGACTACCAGGAGTCGCTGGCGCTGGTCCAGCGGGAGATCGGCTTCCGGCACATCCGGGGGCACGGGCTGCTGAGCGACGGCGCCGGCGTCCACCGGCCGTACGTCCACGACGGCGTGCGGCACGTGCGGCACGCGTTCACCTACGTGGACCAGGTGGTCGACGCCTATCTCGACCTCGGGATCGCGCCGTTCCTGGAGCTGGGCTTCATGCCCTCCGGGCTCGCGTCCGGCGAGCAGACCGTGTTCTGGTGGCGCGGCAACATCACCCCGCCCCGCGACTGGCGCGAGTGGGCCGCGCTGGTGCGGGCCACCGTGGCGCACCTGATCGGCAGGTACGGCCTGGAGCAGGTGCGCACCTGGCCGATCGAGGTGTGGAACGAGCCCAACCTCAAGGAGTTCTGGCTCGACGCCGACGAGGACGCCTACCACCGCCTGTACGAGGTGACCGCGAACACGATCAAGGACGTCGACGCCTCGCTGCAGGTGGGCGGGCCGGCCATCTCTCCCGGCTCGGACGAGTGGCTGGTGCGCTTCGCCGACTTCGTCGCCGCCCGGTCCCTGCCGATCGACTTCGTCAGCCGGCACGCCTACACCTCGGGTCCGGCCCGGCACGTGCCGTTCGGCGTGCACCAGACGCTGGCCCCGCCGTCGCGGCTGCTGGAGCAGTTCGCCACCCCCCGGCGTCAGCTCCGGGGGAGTGCGCTCGCGGACCTGCCCGTGCACATCACCGAGTTCAACTCCTCCTACCGGCCCGACAACCCGATCCACGACACGGCCTTCCACGCGGCGTACCTCGCTCCGGTGCTGGCCGCCGGCGGAGACCTGGCCGACTCCTTCTCCTACTGGACCTTCTGCGACGTGTTCGAGGAGGTGGGCGTGCCGGCCTCGCTGTTCCACGGCGGGTTCGGCCTGCTGACCCACCGCCAGATCAAGAAACCGGCCTACCACCTGTACGCGTTCATGGCGCGGATGGGCGAGGAGCTCCTGGCACGCGGCGAGGACCACCTGGTCACGAGGGACGGCGACGGCCGGGTCACCGTGCTGGCGTGGGCACCGGTGGACGTCGCCGGCGGCCCGCCGGTCGACGGGCACACCGTGCGGCTGTCGGTGCCGGTCGCCTCCCCGTCCGGCGCGGCCTTCCTGCTGCGCTCGTCGGTGAGCGAGGAGAAGGGCAACGCCCGGCGGGCGTGGTGCGAGATGGGCCGCCCGGCGTCCCCCACCGGCAGGCAGCTCGACCTGCTGCGGGAGGCCGCGGAGCCGGTCCGCGGCCATCGCCGCCTGCCGATCGAGGAGGGGCACGTCCGCCTGGACATCACCCTCGGCCGTCACGAGGTCACCCTGCTGGAGATCACGCCCGTGGTGGACGAGACCCCGCCGTGGGAGGACGGGCAGGACGAGCGCCGCCTGCTCGGCCTGGACGACCGGGGAGACGCCCGATGACCGAGACGACGATCCGGCGGTTCGGCCAGGGACCGCTGTCGCGCGTCTCCGCGCTGGTCTACACCCTGCTGGTGGTCGAGCTCCTGCTGCTGGCCACCACCCTGCCCGGCCTGATCGGGCTCGTCCTGCTCGGCCGCGACGCCGCCAACGTCCCGCTGGCCGCGGTGTGCGCGCTCCCGGCCGGCCCGGCGCTGTCCGCCGCGCTGTACGCGGTGCACCGCCGCAGGCTGGACCTGACCGACCTGCACCCGGCGTCCGCGTTCCGGCGCGGCTACCGGATGAACGTCCGCGGGGTGCTGAAGCTCTATGTCCCGTGGCTGGCGGGGCTGACCGTCCTCGCATCGACGCTCGCGAACTTCGGCGCGGCCGGCGTCCCGGGCTGGTGGGCGACCCTGCTGGTCGTCGTCGCGCTCGCGGCGGCCCTATGGGGGGCCAACGCGCTGGTGATCACATCGCTGTTCGCGTTCCGGGCGAGGGACGTCGCCCGCCTGGCCGCCTACTTCCTGTTCTCCGCGCCCCGCGTCGCGCTCGGCAACGCCTGCCTCCTGGTCGTCGCGGGCGGCGTCACGCTGGTCGCCACCGAGGCCGCGCTGACGCTGCTGGGCTCGGTGTTCGCGTCGGCGCTGCTGCTGAACAGCCGGCCGTTGATCGCCGAGGTCACGGAGAAGTTCACCGTGCAGGGCGACTCCCCGGAGGGGCCTCGTGACGATTCCTGATTCCGTCCACCCCGCGTGGCTGCCGCCCGAGGCGTTCCGGGCCGTCGGCTCCCGCCGCACACTCGTGCTCGGCGACGGGCTCCTCGCCGAGACCGTGCACGACGAGGTGGCGCGGGCATGCGCGCGGTACGGCGGACGCGTGCGCCGCGCCGAGGACGGGCCGTACGACCTCGTGCTCGCGCTCATGGCGGCGCAGCCGCTGCCGGAGGCGGCGGCCGCGGTCCACCCCGACGCGGAGATCGGCGACGAGGGGTACGTGCTCGCCCGCCGGGACGGCGTCACCGTGGTGCTCGCCGACGGGACCGCCGGGCTGCTCTACGGCCTGTTCCACGTCGTGCGGCTCGGCGAGCGGGCGTTCGCCGGCGAGCGGCCCGCCGAGCACCACCGGCCGGCGACGCGGCGGCGCATGCTCGATCACTGGGACAACGTCGACGTGCACCCCGTGATGGGCCAGGTCGAGCGCGGCTACGCGGGCGGGTCGATCTTCTGGCGCGACGGCGCCCCGCGCGGCGACCTGGCCCGGGTGCGGGCCTACGCGCGGCTGCTGGCCGCGTGCGGCGTGAACGCGATCTCCGTGAACAACGTCAACGTGCACGCCACCGAGGCCCGCCTGCTGACCGACCGGCTCGGTGACGTCGCCGCGATCGCGGACGTGCTCCGGCCGTACGGGATCAGGGTCCACCTGTCGGTGAGCTTCGCCTCGCCCGTCGTCCTCGGCGGGCTGCCGACCGCCGACCCGCTGGACGAGGACGTGCGCACGTGGTGGACGGGGGTCACCGAGCGGGTCTATGAGGCGATTCCCGACTTCGGCGGATACGTGGTGAAGGCCGACTCGGAGGGACAGCCCGGCCCGTTCGCGTACGGGCGCGACCACGCCGACGGCGCGAACCTGCTGGCCGAGGCGCTGGCGCCGTACGACGGGGTCGTGCACTGGCGGGCCTTCGTCTACAACCACCGCCAGGACTGGCGCGACCGGTCCACCGACCGGGCCCGCGCCGCGTACGACCACTTCGCCCCGCTCGACGGGCGGTTCCGCGGCAACGTGGTCCTGCAGGTGAAGCACGGCCCGATCGACTTCCAGCCGCGCGAGCCGGTGTCGCCGGTGATCGCGGCCATGCCCGCCACCCGCCTCGCCGTGGAACTCCAGGTGACGCAGGAGTACACCGGCCAGCAGCGGCACGTCTGCTACCTCGCCCCCATGTGGCGGGAGGTGCTCGGCTTCCGCCCCTGGGGCCCCGAAGGGGCCGCCGTGGCGGACGTCGTCGGCGGCGGCGACCTCGTGGGGGTCTCCAACGTGGGGGACGACCCCTACTGGACCGGCCACCCGCTCGCCCAGGCCAACCTGTACGCCTTCGGACGGCTCGCCTGGGAGCCGCGGCTGGACCCGGCGGCGATCCTCGACGAGTGGATCGACCTCACCTTCGCGCCCGTGGCGAGCGTGGAGGCCGAGCGGTCGCGGCAGGTGCTGCACGCGGTCATGGACGACTCCTGGCGCACCTACGAGCGGTACACCGCGCCGCTCGGCGTCGGGTTCATGGTCCGCCCCGGCCACCACTACGGGCCCGACGTGGACGGATACGAGTACACCCCCTGGGGCACCTACCACTTCGCCGACCGGGACGGCGTCGGCGTGGACCGCACCCGCGCCACCGGCACCGGCTTCACCGGCCAGTACCCGCCGCCGTGGTCGGAGGTGTACGAGGCGCTCGCCGACTGCCCCGACGAACTGCTGCTTTTCTTCCACCACGTCCCGTACGGGCACGTGCTGCGGAGCGGCTCGACCGTGATCCAGCACATCTACGACACCCACTTCGCGGGCGCCGAGCAGGCGGCCGAGGCCAGGAAGCGCTGGGAGGAGGCCGCCGAACTGTTCGACCCGGCACTGCACGCCCGGGTGAAGGATCTGCTCGACGAGCAGGTCCGCTGCGCGGAGGAGTGGCGCGACCAGGTCAACGCCTACTTCTTCCGCAAGTCGGGCGTCCCCGACGCGCACGGGCGGCGGATCCCATGACGCGGCCCCCATGGATGCCGCAGGCGGCGGCGGTCCCGAGCGCCGACGGGCACTGGGTCCCCACCTGGACGGCGATGCCGCAGGCCGCCGAGCCGGACAACATGCCGCCCGCGCCGTTCACCCGGGACGACGTGGTCCTGTCCGACGCCACCCTGCGGCAGACGATCCGGGTGTCCACGGGCGGGGAGCGGATCCGGCTGCGCGTGTCGAACGCGTTCGGCGGGGCGGCGCTGCCCGTCACGAGGGTCAGCGTCGCGCTGCCGGCCGGCGGGCGGGCCGGGGTGAGCGCGATCCGGCCCGGCACCGCGCGACCGGTGACCTTCCACGGCCGGCCGTCGGTGACGATCCCGGCCGGCGCGCAGGCGGTCTCCGATCCGCTGGACGCCGGGGTCGCGCCCCGGTCCAACCTGACCGTGACCGTCCACCTCGCGGACGGACAGCGCGCGGCGGGCACCACCGCGCATCCGGGCTCGCGGACCACCTCGTACCTCGTGGCGGGCGACCACGCCGACGCCGCGGACCTGCCCGGCGCGACCCCCGTCGACCACTGGTACCTGCTGAGCGCCCTGGAGGTGTGGGCCGCACCGTCGGCCGCGGCGGTGGCGGTGGTGGGCGACTCGCTCAGCGACGGCCGGGGCTCGACCACCAACGGCAACGACCGCTGGCCCGACCGGCTGGCCGACCGCCTGCAGTCGCTGCCCGGCACGTGTGGTGTGGCCGTCGTCAACCAGGCGGCCGGCGGCAACCGGGTGCTGCACGACGGCCTGGGTCCCAACGCGCTGGCCCGGCTGGACCGCGACGTGCTCGCGCACAGCGGGGTGGCGTGGCTGATCCTGTTCGAAGGAGTGAACGACATCGGCACGGCCGAGGCGACCGAGGCTGCGCAGAAGCAGGTGGCCGACGAGCTGATCTTCGCCTACGACCAGATCGTCACGCGGGCGCACGCCCGGGGCATCCGGGTGTACGGCGCGACGCTGACGCCGTTCGGCGGCAACACGCCCTACGACGACCCGGGGGGCTGCCGTGAGGCGGCCCGGCAGGCGGTCAACCAGTGGATCCGCACCGGCGGCCGGTTCGACGCCGTCGTCGACTTCGACCGCGCCGCCCGCGATCCGGCCGACCCCCGGCGGCTGCGCGCGGCCTACGACGTGGGCGACCACCTGCACCTGAACCCGGCGGGATACCAGGCGCTCGCCGACGCCGTGCCCGTCGGGCTGTTCCTGCCCGAGCCGCTGCCCCCGGGCTTCCGGTTCGGCTGACTCCGGCGGAGGGGGCCTCCCCGCGGGTGTTCAGTCGTCGGGCCGCAGGGCCCGGGCGCAGACGGTGAGGCCGTCTCTGAGGGTCTCGCCCGTCGCGTCGTCGACCTTCTCGAGCATGACCGCCTCGATGTCGTCGAGGGAACTGTCGCAGCGCCGGAGCACGGACGTCCCCTCGGCGGTGAGGCGGGCGCACAACATCCGGCCGCCGTCCGGGTGCGGGTCACGGCGGATCAGGCCACGCCGTTCCAGGTCGCGGATGACGAGGTTCATCGCCTGCGGCGTGACGAACGCGATGCGGGCCAGCTCCGCCGACGACAGGCCGTCGCGCGTGCGGAGTTCGCTGAGCGCCATGTACTCCGTCGTGGTGACTCCGTGCCGGGCGAGCGCGTCGTCCAGACGGGCGCGGATGCGGCGCTCCAGGCGGAACACGAGATAGCTCAGGCGTGGCGCGGGGGCGGCGCGACGGGAGCGGCGGGCGGTCACCGGACGACCATACCGTGCGATCGCCCGGATGTAAGTTTCGCGCTTTGGTATCAAGTCACTTGATAGCAAGTACCTTGATTAGCAGTAAAAATGCGAATTTGATCACCGGGCCCTTCACCCGGCTTCTTGACCACCGGTCGCGCCTACTCCTATACCGGCTGGCGTCGGTATTCCGAATAACGAGGAGGAGCGGATGAGGCGATTGCTCGCGGCGCTCGCCGGCGCCTGTGCGGCGGTGGTGTGCGCCGCCGCGGCCCTGGTGTCGGTGCTGGTACCCGCGCACCCCGCCGCCGCGGCCACACTGACCGAGGTGACGAACTTCGGCGCCAACCCCGGCAACCTGCGCATGCACCTTTACGTTCCGAACGGCGTCCAGCAGAATCCGGCGATCGTGCTGGCCATGCACACGTGCGGCGGCTCGGGGCCGGGCTTCTACTCGTCCACCGAGTTCGCGTCGCTCGCCGACCGGTACGGCTTCATCGTCATCTATCCGTCGGCGTCGAAGAAGATGAACTGCTTCGACAACTGGTCCGAGGCGTCCAAGGTGCGCGGCGGCCAGACCGACCCGGTGTCGCTCATGTCGATGGTGACCTACGTCGAGCAGCAGTACCACGGCGACCCGAACCGGGTGTTCGCGACCGGCGCCTCCTCGGGCGCCATGATGACCAACGCCATGCTCGCCCTGTATCCCGAGGTGTTCAAGGCGGGTGCGGCCTTCATGGGCGTGCCGTTCACGTGCTTCCCCAACGAGGCGGCCTACAACCCGGCGGGCAACTCCGCCCCGTGCGTGGGCAAGACCGCGCAGCAGTGGGGTGACGCGGTCCGCAACGCGAACCCCTCCTACCGGGGGCCGTGGCCGCGCATGCAGCTGTGGCACGGCACGGCCGACAACGTCGTCGCCTACTCCGAACTGGAGGAGGAGGTCAAGCAGTGGACGAACGTGCACGGCCTGAGCCAGACGCCGACCTCCACGGACACGCCGCAGTCCGGGTGGAGCCGCCGCCGTTACGCGGACGGCTCCGGGGCGGTGAAGGTCGAGGCCTACACCATCCAGGGCGCGGGCCACAGCCTCCCGGCGGGCGGCATGGCCGCCGTCGCCATCCAGTTCTTCGGCCTCACCGGTAGCGGCCCGAGCCCGAGCCCGAGCCCGAGCCCGAGCCCGAGCCACAGCCCGAGCGCCAGCCCGTCCGTCAGCCCCTCGGCATCTCCGAGCGCCTCGCCGTCCGCGAGCCCGTCGGCCCCGCAGCAGGGCGCGTGCCGGATCACCTACAGGGCCAATTCCTGGAACGAGGGCTTCACCGCGGACGTCACGATCACCAACACCGGCGCCGCTCCGGTCAACGGCTGGACCGTCACCTGGACGTGGCCGGGCAACCAGCGGGTCGTCAACGCGTGGAACGCCACCGCGACCCAGTCCGGCGCCCAGGTCACCGCCCGCAACGTCTCCTACAACCCCGCCATCCCCGCCGGAGGCAGCACGAGCTTCGGCTTCCAGGGGACCTACAGCGGCAGCAACACCGCACCGGCCGGGTTCGCCCTGAACGGGACGCCCTGCACCGTCTCCTGACCGGGGACCGCACCGCCCCCGGCCGCGCCGCTCGGGGGTCGGCGCGGCCGGGGCGCCGGTCGCGGGTCAGACGGGCAGCGTGTCCAGGACGGCGGCGGCCAGCCCGCAGGCGGGCGGCTCGTACCGCTGCGCGAGGGCCTGGAAGGTCTGCTCGGCCTGGATCGCCGGCCAGTCCCGGGGCAGCAGCTCGGCCGGCAGGTGCGGATCCTGTCGGACGAGCTGCAGCCAGTCGGTGTGCAGCAGCAACTGCCGCGCGAGGTCGTCCGGTGCGCCGGGAAGCGGCCGGGGCGCGTCCCACTGCGCGAGGAACGCCCGGTAGCGCGCCGCGATCTGCTCGACGTCGAACGCCTTGCCGACCAGGTCGGCCGCCTCGGTCGGTGCGAACGCCTTCGCCGTCAGCACGGTCACGTGATCGCCGAGATCCAGAGAGGCGAGGACGCCGCTGACGTCCCTGGCGCCCGGCGCGATCCACAGCCCGCTCTGCAGCAGGCCGAATCCGTTCCAGATGAGCTGGGAGCGCAGGTCGTGCCGGAGGCTGCGGTGACTGTCCGGTATGGAGAACCCGACGACCGTCCAGGTGCCGTCCCAGTCGCGGTTCACCGCGCCGGTCTCCCACACCCTCCTGCGCCCGTCCTCCAGGACCTCCACCGCATGCGGTGTCAGCCCGAAGTACACCTTCCGCCCTTGCCGGTGCCGCGTCAGCAGGTTCCGCTTCGCCATCCGCGCGAGCGTCGACCGTACGGCCTCCTCGGAGACGCCGAGACGGGCGAAGACGTCGATGACGCTCCCGGAGTAGACGGCGACGCCGCGATGCAGCACGTAGATCCCGAGGAAGCTGAACATCAGGGACTGCGGGCGCGGGGATGGCGCCGTCTGGTCGTCTTCGCCGCCGAGGGTCACAGCAGAACAGGGTAGACCGTTCCCCACGTCATGCAAACAATTGACGACCGTCAGAAAGGTGCCATACGTTCGAGGTGTCACGCTCGCTCGCTCGGGCTCGGCGTGCGCGAGAACA
>NZ_JBDJAW010000060.1 GCF_039649665.1 Microbispora sp. ZYX-F-249
GCCGGGGTCGATTCCCCGCGTCTGGCCCGGGACCTGGCCACGCTGGTCGGGCAGCATGACGTTCCGGTCAGGAGCCTGTCCTACGGCGAGCGCCACGCCGGGGAGCAGATCAGCCTGCGCCGCCAGGACATCCTCGAGCCCGCCGCGATCCGCGCGCTCGAACCGGGCACCGCGCTGCTGCTGGCCACCGGCGTCCGGCCGGCGCTGCTGAAGCTGCGCCCCTGGTACGCCGGCCCCCACGCCCAGGACATCGCCGCGGCCCGCGACCGGGCCGTCGCCCGCATCACCGTGGGAGCGGCACGGCACACCGAGACGGGTGCCGCTGCGGCACGCGGCCGCGGTGCGAATCGGCGACATCCGTACCCGGAGTTGAGTGGAGCGGGGGAGGCCTACGACGGCGGGGAGGACAGGCGGTGAGCACCGAGCCGGAGCCCGAGGAGTCGCCCGGTGAGGAGCCGCAGCCGGTGTTCGCCACGCTGGAGGACTGGGTGAGCGAACGGTTCCTGCCGATGTACCGGCGCACGCTGGGCGGGGAGTTCCGCTGGTGCGCCGAGTGGTGGCGCCACGCGGAGGCGATCTCGCGCCTGACGACGCTGTGGCACCTGTGGGAGACGCTGCGGCTCAAGCCCGGCACCGGGATGGCCGAGTGGTACGGCCATCTCGACCATCACCTGCCGATCCTGCTCGGCGCGCGCGGCCCGTTCTACCAGTGCACCGAGACCGAGCATCTGGAACCGCACCAGGCCCGGGCCGTACCGGCGCCGTCGTGGTGGTGGACGGGCCTGGCAGCCCCGAGCGTGTCCGGCGCGCCCCTCGACGCCTGATGTGCACATCTGCGCCTCATCCACAGAACCCCGTTCGGCCCCGCCTGCAGCAGCGGCAGGCGCGAGCATCGATCCCCCGCCGGAAGAAAGGACGTGTTTTGATCTCCGTCACCGACGCTTACGGCGCCCTGCGCGAGCGGCGCGACGCCGACCACGGCGCCTCCGTCGCCTCCGTCGCCTCGGTCACTGCGGCGGTCGACGCGTTCACCGCACTCGCCCTCGGCATGAACGCCGGGGAACACCAGGGCCCGCCGGAGCTGTATGCCACCTTCGCCCTCGCCCAGCAGGAGGCACTCGAGGGCATGGCCGCGCTCGACACCCAGCTCGGCGAGGTCGACGCCTCCGGCGCCGTACCCGACCTGGACGAAGCCGCCAGGCTCGGCGGCCTGCTGTGCGAGGTGCTCGTGGCCCACGCGGAACACGGCGTCGACCCCATCCGGCGGCTTGCCGTGCTCAACGCCGCCGCCCACGCCGGGCGGATCCGGGACCTGCTCGCGTGATGGACACCACCTTCGGAGATCTCCTGGACGGCGCCTGGACGCACCTGGGGGGCGCCACCATGCACGCCCACCCGCAACTGCCCGGCGACATCACCGCGGCGGCCAAAGACGCCTGCCGTTCGCTGACCGCCAGACTCGCGCGCTGCGTCGAGGACTTCACCCGCGCGGACGGCATCGCGCAGCCCATCCACGAGGCGTCCCGGCTGCTGACCCGCCTCGGGCCCACCTCGGCGGCGGCAGCCGCCCATCCGCTCGCGCTGCACCTGCGCGCGGCGTCGGCCAGCTGGGGCGCCGCCGGCGACATGCTGGCCACGCACTTCACCCGGCGCGGGGATGCCCCCCGGTCCGATTGGGCCGCCGTCATCAGCGACGAGCAGGTCCGCGACGGCCTGCTGAGCGAGGTCGCCGACCATGCGCTCGCCCTGGTGGCCTTAATGGACCGCTCGGGCCTGACCCGCGACCTGGACACGCAGACCGCCTGCTCGCTGCTGCGCTCGTCCGCGCTCCGTTGCGCCTTCCGGACGGGAGATGGCGCCTCATTGCGTGCGGTGCCGCTCAACGAGCTCCCGTGGCCGCCGCAACCGGTCCCACAACAGGCCCAAACTCCGCAGGAGCTTTCTACCGGCATCGTCGCCGGCAGCGACGCCCTCCGCGCGCTCTGCCATCGGCCCCAGGAGTTCAGCCCACGACAGTGGCAGCGCACCGCCCTGGCCGCGTCGATCATCACCGACATCGCGGGCAAGGTGCTCACCCAGCTCACCCGCCGCTGCTACGAACTCAACCCCGACCGTCACCAAGGGCTCGGCAAGGCGTTGCAGCAGGCGACCGACGCCGTCCAGCGGGCCAACACCGAGTGGAAGGGCGTGCGCCAGGCCTGGCATGGACAGGTTGCGGCGGGCCCGATGTCCGGATCGGTCCGCGAGGAACACCTGGATCAGTTGACCGTGCGCCTCGGCCGGCTGCTGTACGACAACCCGACGTGGACCCCGGCCAGGCGAGACACCGCACCGCTCAAAGCGCCCGCGCTGATCGCCCCCGGCACCGCCGACATGGTCCCGACCGCCCGGGCGGTCCTGCACGCCTTCGAAGGGCTGACCATCGTGGCCGAACGGGACCGACTGGACGTACGGCGAGCACTTCGCGCCGACACCGGCCAGCCCGGCAGGGACCAGCTGCTGACCGCCTATGAGCGGCTCGGCAGCCCGAAGGTCAGGGGATCGCGAGCGCTCAGCGAGGCGATCCTGCTGGCCGCCCCGGCCGAGCTGCGCGATGAGCTGTGGCAGGACATCCGCATCCTGGAGCTGCGCCGCAGCGGAACGCTCGATGGCAGCACCTCCGCCCGGGAGGCGACACTACGCCGACTCAAGGCGTTGACCACCGGCGCCGACGGGTACGGCTCCCGCCTCGACCTGTCCGCTGTATCGAGGCTGGAGGCGGCGGCGGTTCCCTCACCCACCCCTATGCCGCCCCCGCGGCGCTACGGAGGTCTATCCCGGTAGGCCACCGACACTGGAGCCGGTGAAGCGCGCCGTCCACGGCGGCCTGCGGCGCAGGCCGTACCAGATAGCCACTTCCTGACCGGCCGTGCCAAACGACGCCAGCGCTACTCGTCGACCTCGCTACCTCAGCGCTGAGTCACAGCGACCACGACCAGGAGTCGCCAATGTCGGCCGGGGGTGAGGCTGAGCATGTGAAGTTCATGATTCGCGGAATGAGGACGGAAGCCGCCCGGGACGGGCAGCAGCCTGGCGGCCTGGGCTGTCCCGCACACGCAGGCTAGAGCCGCTCACTGTGACCGACGACGGCGGAGCAGGAGTCCGGCGCAGGCGGCGAAAGTGATCACAAGGCCGGTGAGCACGTACATCCGCCCGTCCGGCCCGGCCTCGCCCCCACCTCCGGTCGCAGCCCCACCCGCCGGGGTCGCGTCCACATCCCCGGCCGCCGGGATCTCCTCCTCAAGGTCAGCATCGTCCGATGGGGAAGCCGTCACCGTGGTCGTGAGGGTCCGGGTCGGCTTCGGGCTCGTGGTGGCCGCGTCCGGAGTGGGAGAGGTGCTCGCCTGACTGCCCTGGGCGACGGTCAGGGTGTAGGTGGCAAGGGCGGCCGCGTTCCGCACCTCGCACTCAATCACCGGCGAAGTGGGCGAGGATCCAATGTTGATGGCGGCCGGTCGCACCGACGCTTCGCCCGCCCTGGACGAGGTCGTCTTCATGCTGACTGCGGTCTGCGGCAGCGGGATGGTTGTCCGGCGGTGATGCTAAGGGGCTCGCTCACGCCGGTGGCGGATGTCACGCCCTCGATCCCGGTCAGGGCCGTGTATGCGTACAACTTGACGCCGGCGGGCAGTCCGGCGGCCGGCGCCCGCAGTTCGCTGCCGGTGACATACGTTCCGCGCCAGCCGATGGACATTTGCTGCCCTGCGGTGGCGTTGTCGGGCATGGTCAGCTCGACGTTGATTTGGACGTTCTGCGTCTCGGCCGTCTCATCGGTGCGGCACTCGTACTCCACGACCTCGGAGACCGCGCGCAGGCCACGGTCGCTGCTGGGCAGTGCGGCGTGAGCCGGCTGCCACATCAGCGTCAGGCAGCTCGCGACGACGACTGAGACCACGGCAGGGATACGCAACGCCGACTCCTGGTGTGACGTAGGGGCCTACAGGAGACGTGGCATGGGAAAGATTGGTTGTCAGCCGTTCACCTCCGGATAGATCTCCTCCAGTTCATCCCGCCGCTGAGCTGACATCGCGACCGCGGCCGGCGCTGACCCTCCCGAGCTCGGCGCGATTCTCCCCGGCCGGGGGACAGTCTTCCGGGCCGAGGACGCGCTGGTCACCGCGGCCGTGGCCCGCGCAGCGGTCACGCCTCGATCAAGCCGGTCACAGGGCGAGCAACGCCCCGGCATGAGTCTCGGCGGTGCGGACATCGCGTGGGCGGAGCCTGTCCCATAAGGCAGGCCGGCACCCCCGTATGAAAGTACGGCGCGAACGCGGTCGTCCGTCTGCTGATATCAATCGAGGAAAGGAATAAGGGAGATGGTCGGTCGGCGGATGGTTGTCCTGGCAGCGCTGGTCGCGGCTTCGCTCCTCGCGGGGGCGTCGGGAGCCTCGGCAGGCGTGGAGTCGTGGAAAGCGCGGCTCATCAACGGCAACGGCTCAGTCGAGATCAGCGCGGACCGCAAGGACATCATGGTCTGCGACCTGGAGGCCGACAAGGATTTCGTGGGTGCCGAGTACGAGACGACGTACGGCAGAACCATCAACATCCAGGCGGGCCCGGGCCGGCGGTGCGTCAGCGACTCGGTCTTCTTCGGCCGCATCCGTTCGGTGATGCTGTGCCACGGCCCCGACGTCAATCCCAAGGGAGGCTCTTTCAGGTGGTGCGATGAACGCACCACCTTCTGACGCCGCTGCACTGCGACAGCCGTACCGCCCACGGTCGCGCTGACGTTCTGTATGGGGGAGGGCGCCGAGCGGGGATGGTCCTTGTCCTTGCCGGCGAGGAGCACCAGTGCGAGGGCGGTCATCGCGGCGACGGAGGCGAGCGCGAACCAATTTCCCGGGAGCAGAACCTGTCCCTCCTCCCGGGCTGCGACCACGGTAGGCATGACCCGCCACACTGCCCCGAGAATCATGCCGCCGGCCTGGCGCCGGTTGTCCAGGAGCCCGGCCAGTATCGTCATGAGCACGGTGCCGACGGCTATCCCCACAACCGTCCAGTCGGAGTGGGCCCGGCTCGGGTCGTCGAACATGAAGCAGCAGGGGGCATGGTCCCGGCCCCCTAAGGTGGGCCAGGGATTACCGGCAGCCCGGTTCCGGTGACGGGTGACGATGGCTTCGTTGGGACCGTGGAGCCCTCACCGACCTGGGACAGCCCACTCTCGGCCTTTACACAGACCATCGCATCGGCCAATCTGCTCGGCCAGCTTAGTTGGTCCGGGTGTTCGGAAGATGATCTCCGAGGTAGCCGACGTAGATCTTGCCGGTCACGCCGCCCGAGTCGTCGTGGAAGTACATCCGCGGTGCCGGGTAGCCCACGGCGCGCAGCTTGACGTGGGCCTCCATGACGATCTTCCCGCTGGGATGGACCTCGGCCGGGACGGGGAAGGTGCGCGGCTGGGTGAACTTGGCGCTGTGGGTGACCGACGCCGACTCGCGCATGGCGAGCATCCCGGGCGGGATCACGCGCCGGCCGCCGGAGCCGTCCGCGCACCAGTCGTAGAAGCCGCCGGCGAACTCGCCGGAGGAGCGTGCGCGAGCGAAGTCGTCCAGAGCGAGCAGCGCGTCCCACGCCTTGGCCGCCCACGTACGGCTGAGCACCGGGTCGGCGTGGTCGAGCCGGACCGCGGCGGCGTCGGTCTGGCCGATGACGAGGTGGGCCAGCCGGGATCGGGCCTCGACCAGGGTCTCGGCGAGGCTCGCGGGCGTGAAGGGCTCGCCGGGCGTCGCGATGCCGTAGACGGGATGACCCGACTCGGCGAGGGTACGCTCCAGCCACCGGACCCGTTCCTCCAGCACGCGGGCGGCGGTGACAGCCTCGGCGTACTCCTCCCGCAGCAACTCGTGCGCGACGCGCAGGTCGTCCTCGCTCCCGGCGGGTGCGGCGGGGACGATCAGTTCGCGCAGCCCGGCCAGGTGCAGGCCCAGGGTGCGGACCTCACGCAGCACGTCACGGCTGGTGTCGGCACCCGCGGCCAGGCCGAGCGCGGTGTCGAGCTCCTGGCGCATGGCCTTGACGACCATCTCGGCCACCCGGTGCGCGACATCGGGGTCCGGCGCCTCCCCGGCCACGGCGACCGGTTCGGGCTCGGCAGCGGGAACCGGTTCGGGCTCGGCCCCGACGGACGGCGCCGAAGGGGGCGTGGGGGGTACCGAGGATGCCGGGCGGACGGTCAGCGCCATCATCTTCCGCCGCAGCTCCTCCCGCGTGGGATCGACGGGCGCGGGAGGCGGCGTCATCGCCTCGTCCAGTGCCGCGACCTCCGCACGGCCCGCCAGCACCCGCAGCACGACGGGCAGGGACCGGCGGACCTCGGGAGGCGGATCGGCGGCGGACGCACGGGCGATCACGCCGTCGGCGATTGTCTCGAGCGCGCCCTCCTCCCGTAACTTTGCGGGTCGCATCGGCGGATGCCGGTAGGGGCTGCGCTCGGTGGCCGGGTCGAAGGGGGCGGCGTAGGTGCGGATCGCCCCGCCGTACACGCCCAGTTCGTCCCCTATCAATCGGTTGAAGAGGTTCTCGGTACGCCTGTCCGCGAGCCTGACGACCACTCCCGCCCCGGCCGTCGCCTCCGCCAGCCATTCCGCCCGGGCGATGTTCTCATCGCCGTGACCGGGCGACACCACCACCACGGGAACCCGGCGCCGGGGCTCGGTCAGCACACGCAGGAAGCGGGGCACCTCGTCCTCCCCCAGCACCTCCGCGCGGTCCACCAGATGGATCCCGCCGTCGGTGATGCGCGCGGTGCGCAGGTAGGCGGGGACGAAGCCGGGGGCCCGGGCGTTCCGGCGCGCGTCTCCCTCCTGTTCGACCGTGACCTGGACCCAGCCGGGAGCGCCGTCGAGGAAGACCGTCCGGGTGCGCAGCCGTCCGCCGTCCAGCGGTTCGTCGAGGATGTAACGTCCGCACCGGTCGCGCCGCTCCATCACCAGGCGCGAGCCCGCGTGTTCGTGCTCGACCCGCGGTCTACCGGCGTCCAATGGCGGGAAGCCCTTCGTGCCCACCCATGCGGAGAAGACCCGGTGCAACCGCACCCAGATCGGCCGGCCGGGATCCCGCAGAACCGCCTGGTAGAGCTGCGTCGGTGCCACGAGTTGATCCTTCCGCTTGGAGGCCTCGGGGAGGGGAAGGGCTCCGTTCGGGGCGATGGGGGTCGCTTCCGGACATGGCAGCCTAACAAAGACAAGAGAACGAGTCGCGCCGGTCGAGGGGGCCTGGCAGAGGCTGCAGGCCAGCACCGACGACATCCGGCTGGGCGACGCCGTCGCCTACGCGGGACCGCTACTGCTGTCCGTCCGGGACGATCCGGACAGCGGGCGCAACACGGCACTGTCTGTCCCATGTGAGACCCGGCGGCCTGGTAGTCATCATGATGCCGGGCACCGCGGCCGCCAGAGCCCCGGCAGGCGGATCCGGGGCAACCCGCTGCGCGGGGGCGCTGCGGGCGGTCATCACGCTTTCTCCGGGAACCGCTCCCGCCTCCGGCGGCGCGCCCGGATCATGACCACCGGCCATCGGGTGGTGTCGCCGGAGCAGCCCGGCTCGGCGGGGTACGTGGCCGTGCGGGAGCGGAGCGAGGCGCTGCTGCGCGGCCTCAGCGCCGGGCTGCCCAAGCTGGTGGCCGGCGGACGCGGGGAACTGACGATGACGACGCTCGGCGAACTCGCCCGCGCGGGCGTGGTGGCGATCATGCAGGGCCCGCTCAAGATGCCCGACGAGGGCGACCTGCCGATGCTCACCGCCCAGGACCTGCTGTTCGGCCGGGGGCCCAGCGGCCGTACGGGCGACGTGGCGGGTCAGGTGCGCGTCGAGGCCGGGGACGTGGTCGCGCCGCTCATCGCGGGAAGCGGCCCGGTCCGGCGCGGTGCTGGGCGCCCGGCTCCTGCTCATCCGGGCCGATCCCGAGCGGCTCGACCCGCGCTTCCTCGCCGGATGCCTGCGCGCGGCCGGCGGCACCTCGACCAGGCTCGGCTCCTCGATGCGGTTCGATCCCCGCCGGGCGCAGCTACCCCGGCTCGCCGTTGAGGAGCAGCGCAGGTACGGCGAGGCGTTCCGCGGGCTGCTCGAGTTCGAGGACGCGATGAGGGCCGCGCGGGAGATGAGCGAGAGCCTGGTCGCAGCCGGCTTCGACGGCCTGTTCGACGGCACCCTGCGACTCGATCACCTGACAGTCCCGCGGAGGCGCGGGTGACCCTCCGCCGTGTGAGAGGCCTTGACCGGCGCTCAGTGGCAAATTGGCGCCGTGCTTTGCTTGGCACGGGCGTTGCCAAGGCGTAAGAGGCCCTGGTAACCGCACTCGTAGAGATGTAGCTACCAGGGTCACCCCACATGGCGGCCGGAAAGTGACCGCCGAGCACCCGCCCGCATCCTCCCGACGGGGACGAAGATACTCAGAGCAGCATCACCTTGTGGACGTCGCCGCTCTTCTTCTCGACGACCTGAAGCTCGTTACCCTGAGCTACCTGGTCTTCGACGAACTGCCAGATTTTGATGGCCCGCCGTACGGCGTCCGTGATGGACAGCCCCTTTTTCTCCGCCAAGGTCTTGAGTATCTCCATCGGCTCGATTCCGAGGTTGATGGACAGTCGTACGAAGCGACTGGAAACACTCTTGCCGCTCGCCTCGTCGTCCTGCTTGCGGGAGGCGTTGACCTCCTCTGCTTTGTTCATCCGATCACTTCCAGTCCTCAGGGATGTTGTTCCATCAGTGGGCTCGCCGACCACGCGCTGACCGAGTCCAGTAGATCCCATGATCATCTTGCTCGTCAACATCATATCCACATGATTGCATCATGGATTACGGCGGCCCGCTGGCAGAAGTCTACCATCACCAATGGACTTGGGTGGGCCTCTGTGTCCTCCAATGTCCGTTCACGGGCCGCCCAGACGTCCCCTATGGACACCAGGGAAGCAACTGTCGTGTGCGTACGATCCACATCATTACTGTATGATCTCCGTACCGATAACGAGCTTTGGTACGTCCGAGGAGGCGGGCGCGCTCAATCGCGGGAGGGGCCGACCAGGTCCCCGGCCATATACCACGTCCCCCGCAAGGAGGTCTTATGACGGAGCAGGACCCCAACCCACAAGACGAGGAAGGGCATCAGGCCGCTTCCGATCCCTCAGGGGAGGAAATGAGCAAGCCCGAGAGGGATCCTCAACCGGAGCAAATCGAGCCGGACGATCTGCCCATGGACAAGAGCGAGCCGATCTGGCTGGAAAAGGATCGAAAAACCGTGGCGATGATGCAAAAATGGATCGTCATAACCGCGCTCGCCCTTTTCGCTCTCTCGGCGATCGGTCCGGTGATCTGCGCAATCATCCTGGATTCCGCAACCTATGAAGCGGTGCAGCCAGAAATCGAGAGCGCCTGCGCCAGGATCAACACGCTCATGCTAGCCGTGCTAGCCTATCTCTTTGGTTTCCGGCAGGGAAGCCGATAAAAAGACCGATATAGGATCTCACAAACGTCCGATATTCGTCGAATGGATGTGTACGCCATGAAGACCTAGGCATCGCATGTCAGTGCCGGCAAGGTTTCTTGCCGGCACTTTTATTTTTTCAGCAGTGCGACCGTGCCGTTGCCGATCAGGGGGCAGTGATCCCGTGTCCGGCGAGGACAAGCGTGAGCACCATAGTGATCATTTCGTCGTCTTCAGCAGGACGGTGAAGGCGGGCCAGACCAGCCTGCGCAGCCGGAGATGCACGTCGCCGTTGGTGTCCAGTACGTTGTCGAGGATGTAGGCGTCACGTGGGATGCCGTGGGCCTCGATGAGCTCCTCACGGAGGTTGCGTACGTCCGCACCTGCATGTGAGCCAGGTTGTTAACGAACCTGCGGTCGCTTAGCACGGTCTTGACGTCGTTATACCGGGTCACGAGCCAGACCGAGGAGGCAGCCGCGCAATATCGGAGCACGCTCCCGCAGACGAAAGTAGCTCCGAACGGATCGCGCACCAAATCCACCTCGAGAATGTTGACGGGTATTGCCGTGCCAGGAGTGCTCAACCGGCTCTAACACAAGACAGAATGAGGTTTCTGTCTGGTTAGCGATTTCAGCATCCTCCCCTGCCGGATTGCGCTCGTAGAGGATCAAGGGCGACCCGCGCGCCGCCACGCGGCCAAGGGGCCGTTCTCGCGGGTGGTCCACCTCTCCGGCCGCGGCCTGACCGTCCTCCCCCGACTGCGCACCGTATTGCGGTTTGATAGCAGGCTCCCCCGGCCATGTGTTCTTCACCACGATGAGCGGTGATGATGGTTGGCGGCCCGCATGCGGAAGGCGGAAAGGACCAGCGCCGGGATGGCCGAGCAGGAGTTATCACGCGGCAGATGGCGCACGGTGTCGGTGTGGGCGCGCCGCCACCTGACGGGGTGGATCATCACCGCGACCGCGGTCAACGCGGCGCTGCTCACGCTCACCACCATGCTCATGCAGCTGCCCGGACAGCGCGACTCGGTGATCAGCATCGCCATCCTGGTGGTGTTGGTGTGCGCGGCCTTGTCCATTGCGCTGCCCATCCTCGGGCACGGGCTGGAGGTACGCCACCGCACCGCCGAAGAGCGTCAGGCGCGCATCCAGCATCTCAACACCCTGCTCGCGGTCGGCAGCGCCGAGCGGCTGCCCCGGCTGGCGGACCTTACCGTCGAGCAGTTCGGTGCCACCCCCACCCGCTACACCCGCACCGGCCAGGACCCTTACGTCCCCCGCAGCCCCGACGATGAGCAACTCCGCGCCACCCTGAGGGCCGATGGTCCGCCCTTCCCGTTCGTGCTGGTGTGGGGTCCCACCAAGGCCGGCAAGACCCGCCTCCTGGCCGAAGCCCTCCACGCTGCGCTGCCGCCCGACACCCATGTCGTGATTCCCGTCAACGGGCCGGCCCTGGCCGATCTGGCTCATCGCGGCCTGCCGTTTGCGCCCGGCGTCCCGGCGCTGGTGTATCTGGACGATTTGACCGTGGCCGATCTGGAGGCGCTGACTACCAGCGTGCTGGAGGCGGTGACCAGCCGGGCGGTGCTGGCGACCACCATGACCGCCAAACGCCGCAGCCAGATCCTGTCCTCCACCGCCGACATCACCCGCACAGCCCACGCCGCCCTAGCCCGCACCCACCACGACGGCCAGGGCCATGAACTCGTCTTCCGCGCCCCCACCGCCAAGGAGCGTGTCGAGGCCGAGCGACTGTATCCAGGTGAGACCTTTCGCGGCAGCATCGCCGAAACGCTGGTCGGCGGCGCCGAGCTCATCGCCAAATACCGCGCGGGGCAAGACACCAACCCCGCCGGCTACGCCCTGGTGCAGGCGGCCATCGACTGCCGCCGCGCCGGGTGGAACCGGCCGGTCACCGACGCCGAGCTGCGGCGGCTGTTCGGGCTGTATCTACCGCAGGTGCGGGCCGGGATGCCCGCCACCACCGCCGCCTATCAGGCGGGCCTGCACGAGTGGGCCGCCGTCCCGATCGCGTCCCAAGTTGCCCTGCTCAACCCCGCTCTGCCCACCCCACGGCGAGTAGGGACAGCCGCCGAGGCGGGCTGGGTGGTGCTGGACCATGTGGTGTCCGCCGACGACGGCGCCCTCGACGGCTATGCGGCCCGCCCCATCCCCGATGACCTGTGGATCGAACTGATCGACCTGGGCGGCCCGAGCGACGCCGATGCCATCACCTACGCCGCCCTCAACCGCGGGCAGCTTCACCACGCCGTCGCAGCGGCACGCAAAGCAGCCACCTCGGCCGATCCCGACGAAGCGGCCAGCGCGGCCTTCAATCTTGGCGTGCTGCTGGCTGAGCAGGGGGATGTGGAGGGGGCGCGGGCCGCCTACCAGGATGCCATCGACTCCGGCCACCCCGACCACGCCCCTAAGTCGGCGGTCAACACGGGTGTCCTGCTCAAGCAGCAGGGGGATGTGGACGGGGCGCGGGCCGCCTACCAGCGGGCCATCGACTCCGGCCACCCCGACTACGCCCCCGCAGCGGCGGTAAACCTGGGGAATTTGCTCAAGCAGCAGGGGGATGTGGACGGGGCGCGGGCCGCCTACCAGCGGGCCATCAACTCCGGCAACCCCGACCAAGCCCCCATAGCGGCCTTCAATCTTGGCGTGCTGCTGGCTGAGCAGGGGGATGTGGAGGCGGCGCGGGCCGCCTATCAGCATGCCATCGACTCCGGCCACCCCGACCACGCCCCCGCAGCGGCGGTAAACCTGGGGAATTTGCTCAAGCAACAGGGGGATGTGGACGGGGCGCGGGCCGCCTACCAGCGGGCCATCAACTCCGGCAACCCCGACCAGGCGCCCAAGGCGGCGGTAAACCTGGGGAATTTGCTCAAGCAGCAGGGGGATGTGGAGGGGGCGCGGGCCGCCTACCAGCGGGTCATCGACTCCGGCCACCCGGACCACGCCCCCATGGCGGCGATCAACCTAGGCGTGCTGCTGGAGGAACAAGGCGTGGAGGCGGCGCGGACCGCCTACCAGGATGCCATCGACTCCGGCCACCCGGACCACGCCCCCATGGCGGCGATCAACCTTGGCGTGCTGCTGGCTGAGCAGGGGGATGTGGAGGGGGCGCGGGCCGCCTACCAGGATGCCATCGACTCCGGCCACCCCGACCACGCCCCCATGGCGGCGATCAACCTAGGCGTGCTGCTGGAGGAACAAGGCGTGGAGGCGGCGCGGACCGCCTACCAGGATGCCATCGACTCCGGCCACCCGGACCACGCCCCCGCGGCGGCCTTCAATCTGGGCCTCATGCTGGCTGAGCAGGGGGATGTGGAGGGGGCGCGGGCCGCCTACCAGGATGCCATCGACTCCGGCCACCCCGACCACGCCCCCATGGCGGCGGTAAACCTGGGTGTCCTGCTCAAGCAGCAGGGGGATATGGAGGGGGCGCGGGCCGCCTACCAGCGGGTCATCGACTCCGGCCACCCCGACCAGGCACCCAAGGCGGCGGTAAACCTGGGTGTCCTGCTCAAGCAGCAGGGCGAGGTGGAGGCGGCGCGGACCGCCTACCAGCATGCCATCGACTCCGGCCACGATTTAGCTGCTGCACACGCTCGGCAAGCCATAGAAGACCTGCACGATCCTGGAGAGACTCAATCTGCATCCGGCGGGGACGTACTCGGCACCGAGCACGGTGGATGGCCGGAGTAGAGGGCTGATCATTTCGCCCGCCGTAAGCCGGGACAAGCCGAGCAGACCAGGGCCACCGCTACCCCTGCGGGCGGGTCGACGGCAGACGGGAAGATCAGCCAGACGAGGGGCCTACGGGCCCGCACAGTGAATACCGCAACCCCGTACTGCAATGCCCCACGCGCCAGCCGGCGCTCACGACCCTGGAGCAGCTCATCGCGTACCGGGATTTCCCTGATCATGGCCAAGGTGGTCCTGATAAGAGGCTAGAGCCGTGATCACTTGCCAGATGCATGCCAAATTGAACGCCGATCAGCGGAGACTGGCGGGCAGTCACGAGGACTGGACCATCCCTGGCCTGCACCCCTATACCCAAGCTCCGCCCGACAAGATCAGTAATCCTATTCCCAAGCTGACAGTCCGCGATAAATCTCTCGCCCTCCGGGGATTTAACGCGCCGCCCTTCTGCCCTCCCTGAAAACCGATAAAGCAACCTTATGTCAAATAGAGTGATCGGAGCTCGTCACGTTTCCCCGTCGTCGGTGACTCAACTGCCGCCTCCGACCCGCTATTCAAGTCCCGCGCACCCTGTTACCGCCTTCCTTGACGCGTCGGCCGGCACGGCCAGTGCGGCGGGGGCGACGAGAGCGGACGCGACGAGCGCGCTCGCGGCCAGGAAACGACGGAGCACGTGCTCTCCCTTGGACGTGGGGATGTTGGCTCAGAGGAGACGGACTCGCGTTCCCAGGGGTTCACGACATGTCGGCCCTGTGACCCCAAGAAGGATCGGCGTGCTGCGACGCCTCCGCCTGTCTCAGGCTGCTCCAGGGTGTCACCGGACTGACAGTTCTCACTCAGAGTCGCATCTAACTACTCTCCGTATCGATTGGTAACCCTGACCGCCATCCTCGATCGGGGCCCCATGAGCACCCGGCGTGCACTCCTGGCCGCCACCACGACGCTGACCCTCACCCTGGCCACCACCTTCAGCCCGGCCACGGCCACAACCCCTGCCAGCCCGTACCTCAGCGTCCGCGCCGGACAAACTGCAGCGGCCCGGGCCCCTGCTGTGGGACGCGATCGCCTCCCTGCGTTCTTCGCCTCCGGCCCGTTGCTGGACGAGGCGAGCGTGCACCGCCCCGAGGTCCACGCCACGGGCCTGCCCGGCGACGTCTACCTGTGCCATCCGCACCCCGTGCACGCCGCCCAGCCCCACCGCGGCACCCGGCCGCGTTTCATGTCCCAGATCCCGCTCTTCCTGACCGAGCCGCTGGCCCCCGGCGAGGCCACCCCCCCTCGCGCGGGCCGTACGGCTCGGGCTCGGCGGCTGACCGGCCGCGTAACGTCACGTTGCGGCTTCGTCCCTGCCGCCGTCCGGTGTCCGCCTGCCGATGCACATCGTCGAGCAGGTGAGAAGGATCAACCGGCTGGAACGTGACCTGGCGGTACGGCTCGGGCGTGAGCCCACCGACGCCATCGGACTGCCCCTCGCCTGCCTGGCAGAGCTGCGGGCGGTGAGCTGTGACGTCGTCAGCCTCGACCCGTGCGCAGCCACCAGGAGATCAGCGATCTGCTCGGGGTGAGCCGCAAGCGCGTGCGCCAGATCGAACAACGCACCCTGTAAGCGCTGCGCCGCCCCGAGCAACTGGAGCCCTTGCCGGCCTGGACCCCTTGATCACTGCACTTGCCCATCGTCGTCAACGAGGTACTCGATCCGCTGCCCCGATGCGGCGCGTGAGTCCAGCGTCATGGGACGAGCCCGAACCGTACTCTCAGCAATGAAGGGTCTCCCGTTTCGGCGGCCCGAAGCCCAGGTCGACGCTCTTACCCCATCGGCCCTCCACGACGTTCGACGGGATCGTGTACGTCCTGCCGTCGGTCTTCTTGACCACCACGCGGGCGTAGATCTCGTCGCCGTCCCAGAGATCCTCGTCCAGGTACTCGGCGTAGACGCTCCACTTGATGCGCTTGGTGACCGGGTACGGGGTGGTCGAGGCGCAGCTGACGGGAAAGTAGAGGATCAGGTCGTCGCGGAACTTGTCGTCCGCCCAGATGTTCACGAACGTGATGCTGTCGGCGCCCTCGGCGGGCAGGCACAGCAAAGTCAGGTCCACGAAGTCCGACCACTTGGAATTGGCCCACGTCAGCTCGCAGCGGCCGTCGTTCCTGGCCGTGCTCGCCTGCGCCGGACACGGCGCGACCAGGTTCAGTGCAGCCGCGGCGGCGGCCGCCGCCAGGGCGAGCCTGGCCGTTGTTCTCTGTTTCGTCTTCATGCCGGGTCTCCTCTGATACGTCGCGCGGGCGCCCCATGCCGCTGATCCCGGGTCATCGGGCGCTCCGCCTCAGGTCGTCACGCCCGAGTTTGCGTGCCACGCCTTCCTGCGGACTTCCCCGCGCCTTCCCCCTGCGCCCGGCGACGTTCAGGGGGTTTGCGCGGCGGTCCGGCAACGGGCGGCGTCGAGGGGGTGCGAGGACTCCGCGAACAGATCCGAGGCGCGGGTGAACAACCGGGCCGCCTCGGCCGGATCGCCTTCGGCGCGGGCCAGGTGGGCGCGGGCTTCCAGCATCGCGGCCTGCCACGCGGTGCCGTCCCACAGAGCCGCCGACCGTTCGGCGATCTCCAGATGGCGGCGGGCCTCGGCCAGGTCGCCGGTGCCCGCGCAGGCGATCACCGCGGGCACCTCGAACATGACGGTGCAGAAGTGGCAGAAGTCCGACTGCCCGAGCGCAGCCTCGGCGGTGTCCACGACGGCGCGGGCCGCCTCGGGATCGGGGGCGGCAAGGATCATCGTGCCGTACAGACGTTGCAGAAGGTGATTGGCCAGCAGCGACCAGCGCGCCAGCGGCAGCGCCCGCCGCAGCAGCCGGTCCGCCGCCGGGCGGTCACCGCGCGCCAGGCGCACCTCGGCCAGCCGTTGAAGGCAGTGGGCTTCCCCCGTGGTCGCGCCAATCTCCCGGTGCAGGTCGGCTGCATCGGCCAGCTCCTGCTCGGCGAGATCGAGATCGCCGCAGAGCAGCGCGGCCTCCCCGATCAGGGCACCGGCGAACGCCACCGCACGCAGCGCGCCGACCCGCTTGGCGGTCACGCGCAGGCCGCGGGCCAGCTCGATCACCTCGGGGTACGGCGACGGCCCGTACAGCAGGTACTCGGCCACGCACAGGTGCGAGTCGAAGACCATGGTCGCCAGAGCCGGATCCTCGCGGGTGCGTAACAGCTCCGAGCGCAGCATCTGGCTCCACTCGCCCCGGTTGTGGGTAATGAGGCTCTTCAGCGCCGTGAGATCGGGCTGCTCCCACACCGCCGCCTCTGCCAGCCCTGCCGCGTCCGCGGCCTCCCAGGCGCCGTCCAGGTCGCCGGTGAAGTACGCCACCGTGCCCCTGGCCAGGAGGATGGCGGCGTCGGCCCGGCCGCCGTCGGTCTCCAGCCCGTGCAGTGCCGCCATGGCCGTGTCGAGGTCGCCGTAGTAGACGGCGATGCGGGCCAGCTTCGCGCGCAGCGTGCGGTGGACGTCCCCGCCGCCGGTGGCCCGGATCGCCTCCCGGTAGGCGGTGATCGCCAAGGGGTTGCCGACCGCGGCGAGCAGATCGGCGCGTAACGCCAGGACGCGGGCCTGGTCGGCGCCGGCGGCGACCGCCCGCACCGACTCGACCAGCGCCAGCGCGTCCCGGTACGCGCCCACCGCCGCCTCCGTCTCCGCAGCCCGCAGCACGTACGGCACGGCGGCCTCGACGTCCCCCGCGGCCAGCAGATGGTGACCGATCCTGGCGGGCGAGGCGTTCACCGAGACCAGCCGCTGAGCACAGGCCCGGTGCAGGGCCCTGCCGCGGTGCGGCGGGATGTCGCCGAGCAGCGCGTCACGGATCAGCGGATGCCTGAACCGGTATCCGTCCATGGTGCGTTCCACGATCAGCGCCGCGAGCGCCGCGTCCAGGCAGTCGAACGCCTCCTGCTCCTCCAGTCCGGCGAGTGCCAGGAACGTGTCGGTGTCGAAGGTGGCCCCGGCGGTCGCGACGTGTTCGAGCACCGCCCGCACCGGCGGCGCCAGCACCGCGAGCACGGCCGAGCCCGCGCCTCGCCCGTCCGCCTGCGAGGTTCCGGCCGTACGGGCCAGCTCGGCGGCCGCGAACGGCATCCCGCCCGACAGCTCCCAGATCCGCTCCACCTCCTCCGGGGCGAGACCGGGCCGTACGGCCAGGGCGAGCTTCTCGGTCTCGGCCCGCTCCAGCGCGCCCAGCGCGATCTCCAGCGTGCCGGTCCGGCTCAGCAGGCTGGTACGCACCTGCTCGAAGGTGTCGGAGACGGGCTGGCGGCGGTGCGCGAGCACCAGGACGAAACGGTCGTTCAGGCAGCAGCGGGACAGATAGTGCAGCAGCCGCAGGCTCGCCTCGTCGGCCTCGTGCACGTCGTCGACCGTGAGCAGCAGGCCGGGTCCGGCCGCGGCCAGCCGTACCAGTTCGGCGACGGCCACGAACAGCCGCTGGTGCCCGCCGCCACCGCTCCAGTCGAGCGCGCGTCCCGACAGCGCCTGGTCGATGTCCTTGCGGCACCGGTCGTCCAGTCCGTCCAGGAGGGTCGGATGCCTGCGGCACAGGTCGGCCAGTGCCTCCAGCACCGGCGCGTACGGCCAGGCGCCCTCGATCCGCGAGGCCGCCCCATGCCCGCTCCGCCAGCCGTCGGCCGTGGCCAGAGCGCGTGCCCACTCCAGGAAACGCGACTTGCCCATGCCGGGCGGACCGGACAGGAACACCGTGCGGCTGTGCCCCCGTGCCGCCTCGGCCAGCGTCTTCTCCAGCGCGGTGGTCTGGGACTTCCTGCCCACCAGCGGGCTCGGCGACGGCTGCCCCTGCCGGGTGTCGAGCAGCGAGTTGCGCAGCCGCACGGCCTCCTCGCTCGGCCCCACGCCCAGTTCCTGCCGCATCGCCCGGTCCATGCGCTCGAACTGGCGTAACGCGGCACGCGAGTCGCCGGCTGCGATGAACTCGCGCATGCGCTCCAAGTGCGCCTCGCCGTCGGTCGGGTCGGACTCCGCCAGCTCCGCCCAGCGCCGTGCCTGCCGGAGCATCTGCAGGTGGCGGAGCCGGAGCCGGTCGCGGGCCTCGGCAGCCCACGGCTCGTACTCGTCGCCGGGAAGCAGCGACCCGGTGTAGGCATCGGCGGCCTTGCCCGCCGTGTCCGCGTCGCCCGCGTCGAGTGCGTCGGCGACCAGCTCCTGAAAACGCAGGACGTCGACGGTTACCGGAATGTCGGGGAACAGCAGGATCATGTCCCCGCGCACCACGATGCCCTCCGGTCCCAGGGCGCGGCGGGCGAAATGCGTGGCCTTGTGCAGGCGCGGTCCCGCCTCGGCCACCGGCAGGTCCGGCCACAACGCGTTCATCAGCCGCTCACGGTGCAGCCGGCGGCGCGGCTCCAGCGCGAGGATCTTCACCAGGCTCGCCGCGTGCCGCCGGTTCCAGGCGGCGGCGGGAACCGGCTCCCCGGAGATCCGGACCGTGAAGTCTCCCAGCAGCGAGATCTCCACCCTCATGGCATCAGTATGCGATCGAGTAATCCGGCGGTCATCATGCGCTGAGCCGCGAAACGGCCTCGATTCCCTCGCTCATCGCGGAGCTGAGGTCGCGCAGCAGCCCACGTATCGACAGGTCATTCCAGCCGTAGCCGGCGATGCGGTCGGCCGCCGCGAACAACGCCGATCCGGCCCTGTCCCGGTCGGCCTGGTAGCCGGCCAGGGTCTGCGGCTCCGGTACGCCGTGCAGGAACCCGGACACCGCCCTGGCGAGCAGGTGGGCGTCGCGCAGCGCGTCGGTCATGCCGTGCGTGCTCAGCGGGTCGAGCAGGTATCCGGCGTCGCCGACCAGTGCCCACCCGGGTCCCCACGCCTGCCGTACGAACCCGGGACGGCCGGGGAAGGCCCGCAAACGGCGCGGCGGCTCGGCTCCGGCGAGCCTGCCGTCCGCGCCGCCGGTGGCCGTGGCCAGCAGCCGCCGGTATCCGGCGCGCGGGTCGCCCGCCATCTCGCGGGAGAACTCGGCGGAGGGCAGGCCGGCGAACACGCAGACCTCGCCGTCGTTGGTGGGGATCAGGCCCGCGGTCCTGCCTCGCCGGTAGAACCACTCATAACCAGCGGCCTCCAGGCCGCGCCAATAGCCGTAGACGACCGCGCCCGAGCCGATCCCCGTGCGCAGGAGCCGTGCGCCGGTCCTGCGGGCCACCAGCGAGCGGGCGCCGTCCGCGCCGACCGTCAGCCAGGAGTGCGCCCGCAGCGCGCCGCCCGAACGCGTGCGTGCCATCACGCCGGTCACCCTGCCATCCTGGTCGGTGAGGAGGTCGGTGACCGCCGTGCCGAACCGTACGTCGGCGCCCGCCGCCACCGCGGCGTCCACCAGGACCGTGTCCAGCAGGGTGCGCCGGGGCGCGTACAACGCGTCGACCCCGGCCGCGGGGCGGATCGAGACCGTCACGCTCTCGTCCTCGTAGTGGAACCGGGTCTGCCGGATCGGGGGCGTCCCCGCCGCCGCGATGCGCTCCAGCAGACCCCACCGGTGCAGCCATACGGCGCCGCCGCGCATCAGCGCGTGGGTGGACAACGTGTCGGTGCCGCGGGCCGCGCGTTCCAGCACCAGCACGCGCAGCCCCCGTCTCGCGAGCAGCAGGGCGGTGGCCGCGCCCGCGCAGCGCGCGCCGATCACGATGACGTCGTGGTGTTGCGGGGACATGGCAGGCTTCCGTTCGTCAGCTCGCCGCCCGGGTGCGGGCCGGGCGGCGTCGGGTGAGATGGTCGGCGAGGTAGGCGGCGTCGTGGCGGGCGCCGTCGATGAACGTGGCGTCGCGGCGATGCTGGAACCTCAGCCCGAGCGCGTAGAGGCCGGGCGCGGCGGTCACGCCGCGCCGGTGCAGGATCCGGCCGGTGTGGTCCAGGACCGGCACCTGCAGCCACGGATAGCCGGGGCGCAGGCCGGTCGCCCAGACGACCGCCGCGAACCGCCGCAGGTCGAGCCGGGCGGGTCCGTCGCCGGGCAGCACCGCGGCGATCGGGGCGAGCTCCGGAGCTTCCGCCGCGACCGTCGGATGGAACTGCGGAGCGCCCGCCGTGACCGTCGGATCGAGCTCCGGAGTGCTCGCCGCGTAGGCGTCGATCCTGGACAGGACGCGCCGCAGCCGGACGTCGGCCGCCGCCGTGACGGCCCGCAGGTCGTCGGCGAAGCAGGCGAACCCCGCTTCCGAACCCAGCATCCGCCCGGTGAGCAGCGCGCCCCGCTCGTGCAGAATGCGCAGGTCCAGCGTCCGGCCGGTGCCGCTGAGCTGGAGCGACGGCTCTCTGAGCGCCCGTGCCGGGTCCGGCAGCTCGTCGAGCGTACGCCCCAGCGTGCCGAGCCGGTCCAGCCACCACAGGACGTCGCGCCCCCGATACCGGCGCGGCAGCCGGGTGTGGCCGCCGACCGCCACGACCACCGGCCGTCCCGCCGTGAGCAGCTCGTCGGCGATCTGCACACCTGTGGAGGACGCCCCGACCACGAGCACGGGTCCGTCCGGCAGGTCGGCGGGGCACCGGTAGCGATCGGGGGTGATCTGGACCAGGCCCGGGGGAAGGTCGCTGGCGAACGCCGGCACGGCGGCCCGGACGTGGTAACCGGTCGCGACGACGACGTTGGCCGCCGTCCAGGCACCCCGGTCCGTACACACCAGGTAGCCGCCGCCCGTCTGCCGTACCTGGAGCACGGTGGTCCTCTCCAGGATCGGGGCGGCGAACGAGCGGGCGTAGCACTCCAGGTAGGCCACCAGTTCACCGGCTGTCATGTACCCGTCGGGGTCGGGCCCCGAGTAGGCCCACCCGGGCAACCGAGTCATCCAGTTCGGCGTGAGCAGACGGAAGGAGTCCCAGCGCGCGGTGCGCCAGCGCTCGGCCGTCCGCCCGCGCTCCAGGACGAGATGCTCCACACTGCGCCCCGTCAGGCACCGGCTCATCGCCAGGCCCGCGTGACCGGCGCCGATGACCACCGTGTCGACAGCCGTCGTGGCAGGCATGCTTCCGTCCGCTCCCCTGCCGCCTCAGCGAGTGGTGACGTCGATCTCGACGGGCACGCCGTTGGTGAACACGTCGTAGACAGCCGACCTGGCCCTGGACTGCTCGACCAGGCCGCGCAGCACCTCTTCGGGCGCGTCCCCCGAGATGGACAGGCTCACGCGGATGCCCTGGTAGCCGTTGCGCACCTGCTCGGACAGGCCCAGGACGCCCAGCAGGTCGATGTCGCCCTCGACGGTGGACTCGACCTCGGTGAGCTGTACGCCGCGGGCCGCCGCGATGTTCGCCAGGCCGGAGGTGAGGCAGGCGGCCAGCGCGTGCAGCAGGAACTCGACCGGGGTGGGGCCGTTGCCCGAGCCCACCAGAACCGCCGGGTGGTCGGCGTCGTACACGAAGTCCTCGGTGCGGCTGGTGTCCTCCTGGCCCGCGCCGTAGAAGCCGCGGATGACGCTGCGGTTGTGCGTGCCGGAGACCCAGCGGTTCCTGGCGCGGAACTGGAACTTGGCGATCTCGGGATTGCCGCGCACCGCGTCGATCGTGGCGAACAGGGTCGGCGTGTCCACGCCGTTCAGCGGGCCGCGGAGCGCCTTTCCGGGGGCGAGGTCCGTACTCATCGTGCTTGTCCTTTCTGTCGCCCCACTCCGGCACGGCGGCGCCGCGGAAGGCCGGTGTGGAGTGACGCCAGGAAAGCTAGGAACGGCCCCTTCCCCCGTCCTTCCCCTCGCCTTCCCGCCCCGTACGCGCGCCGACTTTGGGGGAAGCGGCGGGGAAGCGCGTCCGCCGACAGTGTTCCCGTCGCCCTGACCGCTCGCAGAAGGAGGAACAGGACCGTGCCGTTCAAGGCATGCGGCCGGCGACACCACACAGTCAGATTGGAGCAAGCGTGAAGACCTTCGCATCTACCGCCCTCATCAGGCGCCGCCTGCCGAGGGCGCTCGTCACGGCAGCGATCGCGCTGCTCGGGATCGCCCTTGTGGTGCCGCCCGCCTCCGCCATGACGGAGTACAAAGCGCGCAACAACACCTCTGTCAGTAACACCTGCCTGACCATCAGTAAGCGCAGGGACGGGCAATATCTGGTCCGCGTCGGCATCGACCTGCGGAAATTCACCAGAGCGCAAGCCCAGAAGATCATCGACAGCGGCGGCGGGCCTGGCGCGGCCGAAGTGTGGGGAGCCGATGAGGTGACAGGGGACGACCACCTCTTCGACGTCTCCAGGACGCGCATCTGGGCCTCGGACCAAAGCGGGCTCAGCGCCGAATTCGCCGGCGTGGTCAGAAAGAACGCGCTCGACGAGGACTCCGAGCCGTTCCCCACCACCGACGGCGCTCGGGACGAGATCTTCGCCATCGTCACATTCAGGGGATCCGGCTACATCACCCCTGATGTCTACCTCTACGCGAACTGATCCGGCCGTCCCGGAGGTGATCGCGCGGCAGCCCCGGGACGGCTCGGCCTGGCAATCCCCATGACCGGAGAAAAGACCATGGACAGAAACCCTGCTGCGGCAGGTCAACAGCGGAGAGCGCCTCAGCGTGCGGCAGCGCTTCGTCCTCGTCACCGCGTGCGCGTCGGCGTTCGGCGACTCCTACTGCTCCCTTGTCCGGGGCGGCAAGCTGGCCGAGGCGGGCGACGCGCAGACCGCCGCCGGAGTGCTGCGGGGCGTTGACGACGGCCTGAGCGTCAGCGAGCGGGCGATGGCCGCATGGGCACGCAAAGTGGCACGCGATCCCAACGGCATCGCCGCGTCGGACGTACAGGAGCTGCGCGAGGCAGGGTTCAGCGACTCGCAGATCTTCACGATGACCGTGTTCGTGGCCCTACGCCTGGCGTTCTCGACGGTCAACACGTCACGGAGGCTCGTAGGCCATCCGCTTGATCTTTCTCAGGCGTTCCCGACAGTCGCACCCCCCTGCCATTTAGGCGAGCCCGAATCCGCATCGCCTTTCCCTCGATCCCTCCCAGGTGAATCCGGAGTCGCATCACCATGCCCATCCACCATCGCCACGACGTCGTCGTCGTGGGCGCACGCGCCGCCGGCGCGGCCACCGCACTGCTTCTGGCCCGCCTCGGGCACGACGTGGTGCTGCTCGACCGGGCCGTCTTTCCCTCCGACACCGTCTCGACCCACCAGATCGCCCGCAGCGGAGTGGTGCTGCTGCACCGCTGGGGACTGCTCGATGCTGTGCTCGCCAGCGGAGCCCCAGCCATCCGCCGGGTCACGTTCGCCGCCGAAGGCGAGTCGGTCACCCGTACGATCAAGGACAAGGCCGGGGTGGACCTGCTGGTCGCACCGCGCCGCTACATCCTGGACACCATCGTCGCCGAGGCGGCCGCCTCGGCGGGCGCCGACCTGCGGCTCGGCGCCACCGTCGCCGGGCTGCGCCGCGACGGCACCGGCCGCGTCACCGGCGTGTACGGCCACGACGACAACGGCTTGCCGCTGGAGATCCACGCACGGTTCGTCGTCGGCGCCGACGGCCTGGGCTCCCGCGTGGCCCGCGCGGCCGGCGCCGAGATCATCGAGGACCGCGGCGGCGACGGCGCGGGCCAGTACACCTACTACGACGGCCTGCCCTGGGACGCCATCGAGCTGATCGTCGCCGATCGGGCCTTCACCGGAGTCTTCCCCACCCACGCCGGCCAGGCCTGCATCTGGATCTGCACTCCCAGCGCGGACGCCCGCCATACCCGCCGCCGGGCCGCGTCGCGTACGGAGGCCTTCACCGCCTCCCTGCACCGGACGGCTCCGGAACTGGCCGAACGGCTGCGTGCCGGACGGCGTACGGCACCGGTCACGGGCGTGCTGCGCGCCCCGAACCATCTGCGCAAAGCCCACGGACCCGGGTGGGCGCTGGTCGGGGACGCCGGCTACCACCGCGACCCGATCACCGGTCACGGCCTCAGCGACGCCTACCGCGACGCGGAACTGCTCGCCGTCGCGCTCGACCGGGCGTTGCGTGGCGACCTGGAGGAGAGCGCCGCCCTGGCGGGTTACCAGCGGCGGCGCGACGAGGCCGTACGCGACATCTTCGAGCTGACCTGCGCCCTGGCCGCCTACCCGCCCGTTCCCGAGTTCGTCGCCCTGCAAAAGCAGCTCAGCGTGGCCATCGACATCGAGGCGGCCTCGATCGCCGTCACCCCCATCCCGGGCACCCACCACACCACACCCGCCTGACACCCCTCATCAGCACCCCACCCGATATCTCCACCAGGACCCCACCTGGCACCTCCACCCTGCACCAGTCACCGGGCCGTGATCGCCAACAAGCCCAACGCAAGCGCCGTTTCACAAGACCCGAGAAGGTAGCTGATGACATATTTTCGGAATTGGGCAGCGATGATGTCGCTGACGGCCGTGACGGCCATCGCCCTGCAAGCACCGCCCGGCACACCCGCCGACGCCGCTCCGTCCCAGACGGCCGCACCGGCTTGGACGCATGCCGCAGCCTGGGGCTTCAACACCTCCGGACAGCTCGGTGACGGCACCCAGATCTCCCGCGGCTCCCCGGTGGCCGTGGCCGAGGCGGGCCGCGGCTTCGTCAAGGTCGCCTCCGGAGCCGACCACAGTGTGGCGATCGCCGCAGACGGCACCTTGTGGTCCTGGGGCGCGAACGACCAGGGCCAACTGGGCGACGGCACCGCCACCGGCCGACCGGCGCCGGCACAGGTACCGGGGATGACGAACATCACCGAAATCGCCGCAGGGCGCGGCTTCACTCTGGCGGTACGCTCCGACGGCACGCTGTGGTCCTGGGGGCGCAACGACAGCGGCCAACTCGGTACCGGCGCGGCCAACGTCTCACAGCCGGTGCCGCGGCAGGTGCCTGGGCTGACCGGCATCACCGACGTCGCCGCTGGCACCGCCCACGGCCTGGCGGCGCGATCGGACGGCACGGCATGGGCTTGGGGCCTGAACGACTCCGGCCAGCTGGGCGACGCAACCACGATCAGCAGGCCCACGCCGGTCCCGGTGGCCGGGCTGACCGGCGTGGCCGCCGTCGCGGGCGGGCTGGTACACAGCCTGGCGCTGCGGTCCGACGGGACGGTGTGGTCCTGGGGTTCCAACGGCGCGGGCGAGCTCGGAGACGGCACCGTGGGCAACCGGCTGACGCCGGTCAAAGCGCTGAAAGTCGCACACATCACCGATATCGCCGCCGGTGAGCGGCACAGCCTGGCGGTGAGCGGCGACGGCACCCTGTTCGCCTGGGGCCTCAACGGCAGCGGTCAGCTCGGTGACGGCACCACGACCGACCGCTCGGTGCCGTACCCCGTGCCCGGGCTGTCGGGGGTCGTCCAGGCCACGGCAGGCTTCCGGTTCAGCGCGGCGCTGCGCTCCGACGGCACGGTGTGGTCCTGGGGACTGAACTACCAGGGGCAGCTCGGCGACGGCACGGCGACCCACCGCCTGACACCCGCGCAGGTGCCCGGTCTGACGGACGTCTCCCAGCTCGACGCGGGTCCCCGCCAGGACTTCAACACCGCCTCCCACACGCTGGTGATCCGGCGCGTACCGGCACCCGCGTTCTCGATCTCGCTCGGCTCGGCAAGCGGGAATCTCCCCGCCGGCGGGTCACTCTCGATCACCGTGACCACCCACCCGATCAACGGCTCCACCCAGACGGTGGCCTTCGCCGTGGGCACCGGATCCGAACCGGCGAACGCCGTGCCGATCGGCCTGCCACCGGGCGTCACCGCCGTCTTCTCCCCACCGTCCGTCGTCGCGGACGGCTCGTCCACGTTGACCCTGACGGCAAGCCCGCAGACCACACCCACGCACGGAGAGCCGGCCTCTCTTTCCGTCGTCGGCTACGCCACGTCACCGACCGGCACCGCCTCGGCGCCCTTCGACCTGTCGATCATCGACCCGCCCTGTCCGGCGACAACCGCACCGGGTACAAACGCAGCTCGTTCAAGCACTGGATCGACGCCGACCACGACGGATGCTCCATCCGGGCCGAAGTCCTCCTCGCCGAGGCCGTCACGCCTCCGCAGGTCGGGCCGGACTGCACTCGCACCGGCGGGCAGTGGTACTCCTACTACGACGAGGCCACCGTCGACCAAGCCTCCAGCCTGTGGATTGAAACGACAGGACGCGGGCGGCCTGCCTGCTGATGAGGTGGGCCCACTGTGCTGGGAACGGGCGGCGCGGGGCACGTCCCTATGTGGTCTCTGGACGCTATGGCCATGACGAAGTGGGCCGACCGGGTGCAACCGGCCCCCTATCTCGGCTACTCGGGGTCGGAGACCTCGGTCACCTGTACCCCGTCCAGCTCGAGCCCGACCCACCGGCCAGCGTCAAGCGTGAGAATGTCAGCCCCCTCCAGCCGAGCGAGCATCACCGCGTGCGCGTCCTGCCACAGCGGTCGGCCGTCGCCGGTCAGCCGCGCGGCGGCCTGCCCGAGCTCGAGCGCGTCATCGAAATCGCTCAGCGGCCCGTACGCCCCGTGCTCCAGGCGGGCGATCCCGCGCACCGCAGGCAGGAACCCCGTCTCGTCGCTGCCACCCATCTCCGCGGCCACCGCGGCGACGACCAGCGCGGGCACCATCAGGCGCAGGCCCTGCTGGTCCAACTCGAGCAGCATCGTGATCAGCGGCAGGTCCCCGCGGGCGACCTCCGACACCACGGTCGTGTCCAGGACAAAGCCGCGCTCACTCACCGGCGGCCTGTGCCAGGTGCTGCTCCCGCTGCGCGAGCACGTGGGCGGTCATCCGGGCTACCTTGGCCGACGCGGCAGGGTCCGACCGCACCGCCTGCGCGGCGGCGCGTACCGCAGCGTCGGCCTCACGATCCGCCTCTGCCCGCCGCGCCAACGCGGCGTTGACCACAGCCGACACCGATCGGGCCCGCCCGGCGGCAACCTCGGCGTTGGCGTACTCGAGCAGATGCTCCTCGATCGTCACACTGACAGCTCTCGTCGTCATGCGATAATCATACGATGACCAGCGCTCCATCGCGCGTATCGCCGTTGATCAGGCGGCCGCTGCCGGCCAGGGTGGCTGCGATGGTACGTCGGCGCTCTGCGAGACCTTGACCTTGGTGACCGAGGCAGTGGCGAAGCGGAGGGAAGGGCCGACCTCGTCGACCTCGAGTTCGTAGACGGTGCGCTTGTCGCCGGTGTCGGTTTCGTAGGTGCGCTGACGCAGGCGGCCTTGCACTATGACGCGTATGCCGCGCTGGAGGGATTCGGCGATGTGCTCGCCGAGGTCGCGCCAGGCGGTACAGGCCAGGAACAGGCTGGTGCCGTCCTTCCACTCCCCCGTCTGGCGGTCCTGGTAGCGGGGCGTCGAGGCCACGCGGAAGCGTACGACGGCGTGGCCGGCCGCGGTGAAGCGGAATTCGGGGTCGTCGACGAGGTTGCCGACGACGGTGATGGTCGTCTCGCTGGCCATCTGATGTCTCCGATCGTGGGGTTGGATGCGTGAGGGCGCGGGGGCGGGTGCCCCCGCGCCGGTGCCGGGCCGCTACACCTTCCGGCCGGCGACGGTTACCAGGCGCTGGGTCTCGATGGCCTCGGTGATGCAGTCCTGGCAGATCCAGCTGTGGTCGGTGCAGCGGAACAGCTGCTCGATGTGGGTCGTTTGGCCGCAGCGGCCGCAGGTGCTCAGGTCGGTCAGGCCGAGGGGGGTGTCGAGGGTGAGGGTCATGTCCTGCTCCTTGTCGCCGGGGTCCCGTGCCCGGGGTCCGTGCCGTGTTCTGGTGAGGGAGGACCCGCAGGCGGAAAGGGAGGGAGGGCAACCGGGCGGCCTGCGCGGTCAAGATGTTTTGCGACAGCAAAAGATCTTGACCGTGCGGGTTGAGCGGAGCGAAAGCCCGGTTGCGTGGACGACCGCGCCTGCGACGCTGACCGGCCAGAACACCGGGCACGGCCGGGCCCGGTACAGCAGGGGACGCGGCGGGACATGACCCTCGACACGCGGTCCGCCGCCGCCCCGTCCCCCGGCTGCGGACGACCTCGTCGATATGGCCCCGTCTCCGCTTGGGGATGCGACGTGTCCTCGCCCGTCGGGAGCGGACCGGCACTCTTGCCGCAGAGGCGGGGGTGCTCAGGTTCCGGCGGCGGCCAGGTGCAGAGCGCGCAGTGCCTGGGCCTCCATTTCGTGGGCGGTGTCGGCGTCGTCGACGGTCTGGGCGACGCTTGTGACCGCGTGCATCACCCCGCCGGCGGTCAGGTCGCCCCCGCGGATGAAGTGGCGCAGGATCTCGCGCTGCTGGTCGTCGGTGAAGCGCAGCTTGGTGGTGACCGCCCGGATGGTGTTGTCGGGGTCGGCGATCTCGGCACCGGCGGCGGCGGTGAGTTCGCGGATTTTGGTGGTGAGGTAGTCGGTGTCGAGGAAGGTGGTGATGGCGTCGCGGGTCTGGGCGGTGATCAGCTGAAGGTTCTTGTCGTGGGTGTCGCTGCTCCACCGGACCGCGCCGCCGTCGTCGAGGCGGCCGCCGAGGTGGACGTGGCGGTGGGCGTCGGCGGTGATGGTCATGCCGTTGCGGCAGACCTGCACCAGCAGGCGCGGGGTGATGGTGAACGCGCCGCAGCCGGTCTCGCTGTTGCTGATCACGAATCCGGCGAACACCAGCGGGTTGTCGGCGCCGGCGGCGCCGGTGAACGGGCTGCGGTAGTTCTTCAGCAGCTCGGGGGCCAGGGCGGCGACCTGCTCGCACACCACCCGCACATACATGCGCCGTTCGGTCAGGTCGCACCCGTCGATGTCGATGTCGACCCCGGCCAGCCGTACGCCGTCCAGGGCGGCCATGAGCACGTCCAGGTTGTCGATGATCTTGTACCGGTCGGACAGGAACGCCCGCGCGACGCCGGGGGCGCCGCCCGCGCCGCGCAGGCCGCGCAGGAGGAAGCGGCGGTCGTCGGAGCGCAGCCAGGTGTTGACGTTGGCCTCGTACAGGGCGGGCTGGTGGGCGCGCAGGCGCCGAAGATACGGCAGGGGGATGCCGAGCTTGTCGGCCAGGCCCTGGTCGCAGATCTCGGTCGGCAGGTACAGGCCCGTGCTGTCGCTCACCCCGGCCTCCGACAGCACGGGCGGGGTGTCGATCAGCTGCAGGTGCGTGCCGACCGCGCGGATCTGCGCGGTGGTGACCGGGATGTCGACCTTGCGGGCGTGCTGGTCGCGCAGCAGCGCGTGCAGCTCGGCCAGGCCGGCGTTGCGGGCGGTCAGCGGAACGGGGACAACGGTGCTCATCAGCGGTTCCTTCCGGTAGGTAAGAGGAAGGCCCGGCCTGGTGGCCGGGCCTGGCGGGCCAGTTGTGGGGATGTGATGGGGCGAACGGGATCAGGCGGCCGCCGAGTACGGGGCGCCATCACCGGCGTCGGGCGAGTGTGCCCAGGTGTCGGCGTCCTGCGGCACGGCGGTGCTCGTCTCCTCCGCGCCGGGCTCGTGCGGCGGTTCGCCGGCGTCAGGCGCCTGCTCGGGCTCGAGCTCCTCGGCGGGGGCGTCGCCCCGGTACGGGAGCCCGTCGATGACCGCCTGCTCGATCGGTGTCGGCTGATACCCGAGCTCGACCAGCAGGGACAGGTAGGCGCGTGCGTCGGGGCGGCTGACCGCGCCGGTCCGGTCGTGCCGCCAGATGTAGCGAGCCGAGTCCGGGACGGTCATCTGATGCTCATACGCGACGGCGATCGGGGCCAAGGCCAGCAGCGGCAGCCGCCCCGGCCGGACCGCGGCCGTGCTCACCGCATCGATGTTCCCGGCCAGCTTCGCCCACAAGGTGGTGTGCCGGCCGCTGGTGAGCTTGTCCCGCAACGGGACGGGCATCTCCAGCAGTTGCCGGGCGACCCAGGCCAGCACCGGCTTGGGCGCGGTGGCGCGGGCCAGCAGGCCGGCCACCCACTCCTGCCGCACGGTCGCGCTGGCCTTCCACGCCCGGTTGCCCTCGATGACCAGCTTCCGCTCGGGCTCGTTGGCCTTGGCCGGCATAGCCGATCCGACGGCGCAAGCGCCCGGCGCCGACGGTGTTTCCGGCGGGGCGTAGCCGTGCTGCTCGGGGCTGGTGCAGTAGGCCACCGGCGTCGCCGCGCCCCAGCTGCGCAGGAACACGCCATGCCCCTCGCAGGTGGCGTGCGTGCCGGGGTCGAAGCCTTCGACGACATCGGCCAGGCGGGTGAGGGTGAGCGCCCCGGACGGGATGTCGTCACTCACGCGGATCCCGGCCTGCTCCAGCTCAGCACACACCCGGGCGCGCTCAGCCGCCTCGGCCCGCTCGGCGCGTATGTACTCGACGGCGTAGCGGACCTGGTGGCCCCAGCCAACCCTCTGGTGGATCTCCGCCAGCGCGTCTTGGTCGCCGTCGAAGTCGGCCAGCAGCGCCAGGTCCTCCAGCGTCCAGTCGTGGTTCATCTGCTGGGCGGCCTGACGGGTCTGCGCGGACAGCCGTCCCGCGGTGATGGCCCCCGCCACCTCGTCGCGGGTGCGGCCGGTGAGTTTGCGGATGCGGGTACGGCTGGCGCCGGCCTGGTGCGCTTCGAACAGCGCCTGGGCCTGCTCGAAGGCGGTCAGCCCCCGCCGGAAGTCGTCGTCGTTCTCCACCACCATGTCGATGAACTGGCCGGCGCGGTCACCGGCCTTGGCCAGGTCGATCAGGCACAGCAGGTCGGGCAGCTGCTGGTGGCGGGCGGCGGCCAGGCGCCGGTTGCCCTTGGTCACCCAGAACCGGTAGCCCTCCTCCCCCTCCCCCCGCGGATGGTCATCGGGAATCGGAACGACGTGCACGGCGACCTGCTGCTCGGCGGCCAGCGATCGGCAGAACGCCTCGGTCAGCGCATAGTCGCCCCGGACGTTCCCGGGGTGATGATCGAGCAGGTGCAGGGGGATCCGGGCGAGGCGAACATTGCCGGCCTCGCACAGACCGTTCTCCCAGTCGGCTGTTTCAGGCATGCGAGCTCCTTCATGTACACGGGACAGGAACAAAACGGGGAGGCCGATGGCGTGCCGTCTCGGCACGCCATCGGCGCTACGCGGCGGCGTCCGTGCTGGTGACGGGGGGGTGCGGGCGGCCTCGGTGCGGGACCGCCCGCAACAGGCCGGATCAGGCGACCAGCGGAGCGGCCGGCCCGTCCATGGCCGCGGAGGCTCCTTGTGCCAGGCGCCGGGGCGCGGCGGCGACCGGCCATGCGGCGGCCTCCTCGCGCACCGGGCTGTAGCGGGTGGCCAGCCCCAGATCGGTGGCGATCACCTTGACCGCCGCGCGGACGATCGGCTTGCCTTCGCGGTTCTTGGTCTCGTAGGTGCGGGGCATCAGGTCGCAGCCGTGCGCCATGATCAGGTGGCCCTTGCGGTAGGACTCGTGCGCGCGGATCGCGGCGACCCCGTAGACGACGACCTCCACCTGACGGGTGGGGACGTAGGTCGAGCCGTCGCGGCGCGGGGTCGGCGGCCCGTTCACGTCCAGCACCGCCGACCACATGGCCGGCGCCTCATGGTCGGAGGCGAAAAAGCGCGGGTTGTAGGCGATCCTGCCGGTCAGGCTGATGTGGATGTCGAGCACGGGTCCTCCCCCTCGTCGGCGGCCCCCCGGGTTGGGGCCTGGTGTTTGCCAGCCGGGGGAGCCGCCCTGCGGCGGCGTCCCCGTTCCGGCGAGGAGCGGACGTCGCGACGGCGTGACCGGAGCTGCAACCCGGGTGGTGGCGGGATTTCAAGATGTTTTGCGCAGCAAAAGATCTTGAAATCTCGCCACTCGCCCACCGCGGCCGCGGTGACACGCGGGCGAGAACCCGGGTTGCGGCGACGGGCTAAGCCGGCGCATAGTCAGCGGCCGGAACAGGGGTGACGCCTCAGGCGTGACCATGCCCGGACACCAGGCCCGGCGAAGACCGAGCGCTCGAGGAGGACCAGTCCGACCCTCTGCACCAGACCTAGGCAGCGCCCGCATATCGCACGACTCGAAGGCTGCTCGCCTCGTTTCCGGTCCTACGGTCTGTCCAGCGGGCAGCCTCCTGGCGTTTCGCGCGCTTCACACCCGCAGGTGCCGTCCTCGCTGGGAGGGCATTGATCGGAGGCAGGAGGCGGAGCGGGTTGACGCCAGACAGCGGCTCATGGATCGTCGGCAGCGAACCGGCCGGAACCCTACCCGCGGAAGGGGCGAACCCATGGCGATGCCGACCGTAATCCGAATCGTCTCCGATGAGGAGTACCGTCCCGAGCGTCACAAGGCTGGCTCGGCCCCTCGCCGAGGCAGCTGCAGCTGGCACGGCGGGCCGCATCAGATCACCCGATCAATGCAGCTGGAGGAAGAACGCGCGAATGGCGTACGGATAGCGCTGTACGGCGTATGCGACGCGGCTCGTGCCGAGATCGCCGAGCAGGTAGGGCGGAACGTCCGCAACTGAGCGACCACGGGCGACACCGAGGATCGGCCAGGGAGGAATCCTGTAGACGGCTCAGGTCATCAGCCCGACGCCGGATGCCCTTGTCGTCCAGCCCTGTGAGACCTCTCCCGCTATCCTCTAGCTGAGCTGGGAGAGGAGTGGACAATGACGGCGCAACCTCACGAGCCGGGACATAGGCCAACGCCTGATGAGATTCGCGCATCGCAGCGTGATGATCGCAGCCCACGCGCCGTTCGCGCCGCCCTCGCCGTCGAAGATCTCGACGCCTTCGACCGGCAGTACCGCGAGGCCGTGCGGAAGGCGGGCGACGAGTTGGACCTGACCCCGCTGCACGAGTGCGTCGAGACGTGGTGGCGGCACGCGGTACTCAAAGCCGATTCAGCCGAGTACGTTCAGATGATCGAGCGGGCAGAGGAGTCTCAGCGTCGCGCCGACCTCGGCGAACCTCCCGGTGGCCTCCCCTGGGACGAGGCGTTCGAGGCAAGGCTCCGAAGCAAAGCGCACAAGGGACGATAGGTGTACACGGTCGACCTCGCCCCTGTCGCCCGACAGCAGGCCGAGGCCCCGCCCCACGAGGCGATCTCCGTTTCTCGAGCTACGCGCTCTGCCGGAGACACACCCCTGGAGCGGTCAGCCCCTCAGCCCGGACAATCCGAAGGCCAACCTGCTCACCCACGCGTTCGGCAGTCGGGGTCTGGTCGCATACCTCGTTCTGGGACGAGCAGCGAGAGGTGTATATCGTCCGCGTCGACTGGCTGAGCTGAGCCCGCGCCAACGCTGGTGGGCGTTCTACTCCGCGTCCGAGGCGATGTTCGCCGGGCCATCGGCGGCCCATCCCAGTGGCAGAGTGGTGACGTCGGCGGCCGCGAAGGTGCCGTCGACGGCCTGGGTGGCGAGAGGTGGTAGATAACGGTGCTCTTCTCAGCCGTTGCCGCCGCCATGGGGTATGACGGCGTGGTGCTGCGGGCTGCGGCAACCAACGCACGACGAACTGAACACCCGCCGCTGCATGCGCCGTAGCGAGCGCGAGTCTCGCAACAAGACACTGTAGGAGAAGAGATGACGGACCACTCACCGATGGGCGAGTGCCCGGGCTGGTGCGAGCACGCAGGTGCCGGCAGCAACACGCTGCCGCACAGCACCGATGTTGCCGAGTTCGTGCTCGACCACGGGCATGTCACCGTGTACGTGGAGAAGGCGACACTCCTGGCCGAGCCCAGCGTCAACATCGACTGCGTCGCCGTCGACCCCGGCACCACCGACGATGCTGTCGAACTTGACCTCGTTACCGCCGATGGGCTCGCCCGGATTCTGGGGCACCATCCGCTGGGGAAGGCGCTCACCGAAGCGGTGACCCTCCTCGGCGGCGTCGAGACGGTGGACATGAGCGGGCCGTTGCCGACGCCGTTCCTCATTCGCGTGCCGTTCGACCGGGCCGGCGCGGGCGACGACGACCTCGGCTGGGCGAAGAGCGCGACCGAGCAGTGGATGGCGGCGGCGAGAAATGTGGGCCTCAAGGTCGATATTGCCTCGTACGAGGTGCCCGAACCGGACAAGCACGCCGCGGTCGTCCTGGTGGACGGGGGGCACTATGTGCTGTCCATCATCGACGGCGAGATCAGGGCCTTGGAGATGGAGATGGACTGGCGGCAGCGAGACGGCGAGCTGGCGCAGGTCCTCATGGACCTCGACCGGTGCGAGCACGGGCGGCACGCAGCCGACTCGTGCACGGACTGCCCGGATGGCCAGTCCACGGGTAACCTGCTCCTGCCGCCGGGCACGGTCATCGGGACCGGGCTGCGCAGCACGAAGATCGTGGTCCCGTCGCCGGATCGGCGGCGCGACCCGACCGCATGGCGGACGCTATGAGATCAGGGCTCTACGAAACGCAGCGCGGTTCGCGTTGCGAGATGCCGGGACTCGTGTGCCGAGCCAGGACACCTGTGAGCGTGAGGAGGTAACGGCATGACCGCCGAGCCACACGAGCTGATCCGTGTCCGGACGCCTGAACAGATCGTGGAGTCCCTGGAGGCCGATCGGACTCCACGCAACATTCGTGCGTGCCTGCCTCCTTACGACCGCGAGTACTTCGATAGGGACTATCGGCGGGCCATGGTCAAGGCCACCGAGGAGCTGGACCTCGCGCCGGTGCACGCTCTACTCGCCCATTGGTGGCACATGGCCAGGATGAAGGCGACTGGGGAGTACGAGGCGGTCCTGGAACGCGGCGCTCGTATGCAAGAGCAGATCGAACGTGGCGAGCATGTTCCGAGCAGACCGTTGCGGGAGGTTCTTGCCGGACGGGCATCCGTGCTCGGCGTGATACTTAAATCTTTGAATGCACATGGTCGGCATCAGCGAGCAGGTAGACGAGAAGATCGCCGCCCTCCCTGCACAAGCGCTGGGGACTGAGCGGGCCGTCGACCAGGCGCGCGTCTCGTCGGTCGCGTACTGCTGTGCCAAGTCGGCGAGAACCTGGGACAGGATGGTCCTGCGCTCGTCAGCGATCGCACTGATCCGATGGTGCAGGGTCGCGGGCACCTTGCTGGTGGTCATGTCAGCGGTCGTGGCGAAAGGCAACCGGTACGCGAGGTCAGCCGGCCCAGATGATGTCGATGACACGCAGGGACTGAGTGTCCTCATCAAGGATGAACGTCAACATCCCTTGGCTGTTATCTCCGAAGAAGGCGTGTCTCACCGCGGACTGGCCGGGACGCTCCGCGACCGCGTCCCATGGGTCGCGGAGGAGTTCGATGAGCCGCTCCAGGAGGGGGCCGTCGCGGACCTCCTGGGGAAGACCGTTCAGCTCATATAGGGCGCGTCCGTGGAAGCCATCGAACTTGTAGCTCACACCCGGCCTTCCCACTCCGGTGGGGTGTAACGAGTGAACATCTCCGTACGCTCTTGAAGGGCGTCCTGGACGGCCTCCTCATAGCCCGGGCGAGCGTAGGCGATCGCACGCAGCCGCCACTGACGCAACAGCGCCTGCACCTGCTTGAAGCGGGCCAGA
>NZ_JBDJAW010000061.1 GCF_039649665.1 Microbispora sp. ZYX-F-249
CTACCGGCACTACGCCTGACCCCGCTACCCGCCTGAGCTCGCTTCTCTGACCCCCGACTGCCCGACCCGGTGGCCCTCCCGGCCGCCGGGTCGTCCGCATGCCCGGACCCGCCTCGTGACGAGGCGTGATTCGCCCTCCGCGGCCCGGCGCCCTCCTGACCCGGTTTGTGTTCAGCCACAAACCACCGCCCGACTCTCCGTGCGTACCCCAATTGCCGGTTTAGTCCGTTTGTTGCAGACTTGCCGATCCATAAGCCCCTGACCTGGGGCTTCGCGCCGGAGAGAAAGGATCAGGTATGACCGTGCCACGGGGGCCCGTCGATTCCTCCCGGGTTCCGCGGTTCGCCGGCCCGGCCACCTTCGCGCGGCTGCCGCGCCTGGACGAGGTCGGGCACGCCGACGTCGCGGTGGTGGGCGTACCGTTCGACAGCGGGGTCTCCTACCGCCCCGGCGCCCGGTTCGGCCCTTCGGCCGTCCGCGAGGCCAGCCGGCTGCTCCGGCCGTACCACCCGGGCCTGGACGTCTCGCCGTTCGCGGCGGTTCAGGTGGCGGACGCGGGCGACATCGCGGTCAACCCGTTCGACATCCGCGAGGCCGTCGAGACCATCGAAGAGGCCGCCTCCGGGCTGACGGAGGACGGCACGCGCCTGGTCACGGTCGGCGGGGACCACACGATCGCGCTGCCGCTGCTGCGGGCGGCCGCCCGGCGGCACGGCCCGGTGGCGCTGCTGCACTTCGACGCGCACCTTGACACCTGGGACACCTACTTCGGGGCCGAGTACACCCACGGCACGCCGTTCCGCCGTGCGGTCGAGGAGGGCATCCTCGACACCGAGGCGGTCTGCCACGTCGGCACCCGCGGGCCGTTGTACGGCAAGAAGGACCTGGAGGACGACCGGCGCCTGGGCTTCGGTATCGTGACCAGCGCGGATGTGATGCGCCGGGGCGTGGACGAGATCACCGACGCGCTGCGTCAGCGGATCGGCGGCCGTCCGCTCTACCTCTCGATCGACATCGACGTGCTCGACCCTGCGCACGCGCCCGGCACCGGCACCCCCGAGGCCGGGGGCCTGACGAGCCGGGAACTGCTGGAGATCCTGCGCGGCCTGGCCGGGTGCGACCTCGTCGGCGCCGACGTCGTGGAGGTCTCCCCGGCGTACGACCACGCCGAGATCACCTCCGTCGCCGCCTCCCACGTGGCCTACGACCTGATCAGCCTGCTCGCACTCAAGGAGGAGCAGTGAGCGACACGAACACGGCGCCGGGACTGCCCGCCGCCTTTGCCTGGTCCCCGAAGGACTGGGCCTCGGAGCGTGCGTTCTCCACGCCCGACGCGGCCGAGGTGTGGTGCTACACCGACCGGTTCTCCTACTTCCCGGGGGAGACCGTCCGCTTCCACCTCAGCTCCAGCGTCCCGTCCTTCGACCTGGAGGTGGTCCGCGACGGGCTGGAGCCGCGCGTGGTGTGGTCGCGCACCGGGCTGTCGGCGGGCCGGCACGAGGCGCCGGCCGACGCGCACGCCGTCGGCTGCGGCTGGCCCGTGGGCCTCGAACTGGAGATCCCCGGCGACTGGCGCAGCGGCTTCCACATCGTCACGGTGCGCGCGGTCACGCCGTCCGGGGAGCTGTGGGAGCGTGAGCACTTCTTCGTCGTCAAGGCCCCGGCCGGGCGGCGTGCCCCGGCCGCGCTCGTGCTGACCACCGGCACGCTGCTGGCCTACAACGACTGGGGCGGCGCCAACCACTACCGCGGCCTGGGCAACGACCCGAGGTCCGACAACGGGTCGCCGCTGGCCTCGACCCAGCGCCCCATCGCCCGCGGAATGATCCGCAAGCCGCTCAGCGCGCCGCGGGAGGCCAACCCCGGCGTCCTGCCCATGCACGGCGCCCCCCGCTATCCCTCCTACGAGTGGGCGCGCCTGTTCGGGTACAGCCGCCACCACGCCGACGCGTTCTGGGCGACGTACGAGCGGCACTTCGTGGTGTGGGCCGAGCGCAACGGGTACGAGATCGACTACCTGACCCAGCACGACCTGCACTTCGACCCCCACGCGCTGGACGGGTACTCCTGCGTCGTCGTCGTCGGGCACGACGAGTACTGGTCGTGGCGGATGCGCGACACCGTCGACGCGTTCGTCGACGCCGGCGGCAACCTGGCCAGGTTCGGCGGCAACTACCAGTGGCAGGTGCGGCTCAGCGACGACGGCACCACGCAGTACTGCTACCGCCTGCCGTCCCTCGACCCGGAGGCGGCCACGACGCCGCACCTGGCCACCACGGTGTGGGAGGCCAAGTCGGTCGGGCGTCCCGGCGCCACCACCATCGGCCTCAACGGCCTCGGCGGGATCTACAACCGCTACGGCGTCGCCACCCCCCGCTCGTCGGGCGGCTTCACGGTCTACCGGCCGCACCACTGGGCGTTCGAGGGGACCGACCTCTACTACGGCGACCTGCTCGGCGGGCCTCCCTACTTCCTGGCGGCCTTCGAGCTCGACTCGGTCGAGTACACCTTCCGCCGCGGCCTGCCGTACCCGACCTTCGAGGACGGCGCGCCGGAGACGCTGGAGATCCTGGCCCTCGCGCCGGCCGTACGGGGCGAGGAGGACCGCTTCGGCGGCCGGGTGCCGATCGGCGGGCCGGAGGAAGAGGTCTACAACTACAACGCCGACCTCGGCGACGACCTGCCCGACTACGTGCACGAGGGCGAGATGCGGGGGGCCGGGATGATCGCGGCGTTCACCCGCGGCGACGGCGAGGTCTTCAACGGCGGCACCACCGAGTGGTCCCACGTGCTCAGCCTCGGCGACCCGTTCGTCGAGCGCATCACCCACAACGTCCTGCGCCGCTTCGGCGCCGGCAGCCGCACCGGAGACAACGGGGGAGCCGCAGCATGAACGACCGGCACACTTCGGCGGGCATCGACGCCGTCCGCGCGATCACGGCCGGGAACGGCGAGCGCTTCGTGCCGCCGCTGAGCGACTACCACCTGCTGTCCGCCGAGTGGACGGAGGCGGAGTTCCGCGTCTTCGGCGGCGCGGCGAGCTCCTTCACCGGCGGTTACTGGACGGGCGAGCCCGGCGCCGTGCGGTTCGACTCCTGGCCCTACGACGAGATCTGCTTCATCCTCAAGGGCCGCGTCGCCGTGCAGGACGAGTCCGGGCGGCGCAAGGAGTTCGGCCCGGGGGAGTCGTTCCACATCCCGCAGGGCTTCCGCGGCGACTGGATCACCCTGGAGCCGAGCGAGAAGGTCTTCGTCGCGGTCACCCGCTGATCAGCCCATCCTCCTTCAGCCCGAGCCCGCGGGCGGGCGGCCGCCTGCCCGCAGTGCCGACCCCGCAGTGCCGACCCCGCAGTAAGGAACTCATCATGCCAGGTCATCCCCCCGGGCACGCCGCGACCGCGCCCGGCTCCCTCGCCAGCAACGCCATGGGCACCAAGGACCTCGTCTTCACGGTCCTGGCCGCGCTCGCCCCACTGACCCTCATCGTCGCCGTGGCCCCCCTGCACTTCCTCAAGGGCGGCGCCGCCGTCCCCGGCGCTTACCTGGTCGCCGGGGTGGTCATGGCGCTGTTCGCCGTCGGTTTCATGACCATGAGCCGGTACGTGCGCAACGCCGGGGCCTTCTACGCCACCATCTCGCGCGGCCTGGGCAAGCCGGCGGGCTCCGGCGCGGCGATGCTCGCCGTCGTCGCCTACAACGCCCTGCAGATCAGCACGTACGGCGCGCTCGGCGTGTACGCGACCGAGACGTTCAAGAACTACTTCGGCCGCGACGTGCCGTGGTGGGTGTTCGCGATCGTCGGCCTGGTCTTCGTGGGGTGGCTCGGGTATCGGGGCATCCACACCAGCGCCCGGATCCTCGGGGCGCTGCTGGTGCTGGAGACGGCCGTGCTCGTCGTGCTGGCGGCCTACGTGCTGCTGAAGGGCGGCTCCGGCGAGTGGTCCGCCGCGTCGTTCGCGCCGAGCAGGGTCTTCGACCCGGGCAACAGCGCGATGTTCGCCCTGGTCGCCGGGGCCTTCATGGGCTTCGAGGCCACCGCGATCTTCAGTGAGGAGGCGCGGGGCGGCATCCGCACGGTCCGCCGGGCGACCTACATCGCGGTCGGGTTCATCGCCGTCTTCTACGCGTTCATCACCTGGGTCGTCGTGATGGCCTACGGCGTCGACAAGATCGCGGGTGCGGCCGAGGCCGACCCGGTCAACCTCGTCGTCGCGGTCTTCGACAGGTACGTGCCCGCCCCGATCACCGAGGTGATGCACATCCTGCTGCTGACCAGCGCGTTCGCCGCGCTGCTCGCGCTGCACAACGCCGCCAACCGCTACTTCTTCGCCATGGGCCGCGAGGGCCTGCTGCCCCGCGTGCTCGGCCGTACCCACCCGAAGACCAAGGCCCCCGGGGCGGCCGGCCTCGTCCAGACCGTGCTCGCGGGCGTGGCCGTCGTCGTGTTCGCGGTCCTCGGGATCGACCCCTACCTCGGGCTGCTGCTGTGGGGCAGCGCGCTCGGGTTCCTCGGGATCATCTGCCTGTGGGCGCTGTGCTCCGTGGCGATCATCCGCTTCCTGCGCCGGGAGGCGCCCCAGGCCGGGATCTTCCGCACCACCGTCGCCCCCGGGCTCAGCTTCGTCGCCCTGGCCGTGGTGCTCTTCCTCGTGCTGACCAACCTGCCGCTGCTGACCGGCGCCGGGACCACCACCAACATCCTGATCGTCGGCCTCGGCGTGGCCGGCATCGTGGCCGGCGTCGTCAGGGCCCTGTACCTGCGGGCCCGCGCACCCCGGCTCTACGCCGGGCTGGCCCAGACCTCCGTGGACGAGCCGCCCGCCGGGCGGAGGGAGACAACTGTCGGACATGCCTGATCACGACGTGTCGCAGGACGGCGGCTGCCGGGGCTACTTCCCGCTCGACCTGGCCGATGTGCTCAACGCGCCCCGCTCGGTTCTCGACGACGGCGACTCCTATCCGCTCGGGCCGCGTACGCTCTACGGCCTGCCGTTCCGGTTCGGCGACGAGGGAAACGCGGACGCGGCGCTGCTGCGCGTGGGCGGCTCCGGCCCGGCGAGCGTCACCGTCGCGGTGGGCCGCAGGGTCACGTGGCTGGTGGCCGCCCACGCCCTGGAATCCCCCGACCTGTTCGACGGGCAGATGGCCGGCCGGCTCTGCGGGCACTACACCTTCGTCTACGACGACGGGACCACCGAGCGGCTGCCGGTGCGCCAGCGCATGGAGATCGGGCCGACGCCGCGGCTGTGGAGCGACCGGGCCATCCCGCTCGACTGGGGGCAGACCCCGTTCCTGGCCGTCCCCGACGCCCAGCACCGGCTGATGCCGCGCACCCACGGGCGTTTCGACGCCGCCGGGGCGCGGTTCGTCGACATCGACGACCCGCAGGCGCGGTCGCCGTACGTCCTGCCGTACCGGTTCTACCTGTGGCCCTGCCGCAACCCCCGGCCCGAGCGGACCGTCCGCGCCCTGGAGATCCACTCGGCCGGCCCGGCCATCCTCGTGGGCGCGGTGACCGCCGGCGAGCTCGACGAGGACCCCTTCGGCCGTACGGTGTGGCGCGACGTCCTGCTCGACCTCGGCCCGTCGGCGGGGCCGGTCTCGGAGGATCTGGCGGTGACCGTCGACCGGGGGTCGGCGACCTACGTCTACCGCACGGTCGGCTCCGTCGACGCGGCCGCCGCAGGCACGCCGGCCTGGGGGACGCCCCCGGGGGAGCACCACCAGGGCTACGTGCGCGTCGCGGCCATTCCCTCGGCCCGGCTGACGCTCACCCGCGGGGAGACGGTGATCAGCGCCTGCGGATGGGAGGAACTGCTCGGCGCCGGAGAGCACAGCGACGGCGGGGTCACCTGGCGCGTTCCCGACGCCGGGCGGGCCTGGGTGCGCACCACGGTCAGGGACGCGGCCACCGGCGAGCCGGTCCCGTGCCGGATCCACTTCCGCTCCGCCGACGGGGTGCCCTACCCGCCGCACGGCCATCACGGGCACATCAACTCCGACGGCAACACCTGGAACCTCGACATCGGCGGCGACGTCCGCCTCGGCGCCACGACCTACTCCTACGTCGACGGCACCTGTGAAGGCTGGTTGCCGCTGGGCGAGGTCACCGTCGAGGCCGCCCGCGGGTTCGAGTACGAGCCGCTGCACACCACGGTCACGATCGAGGAGGGCCAGACCGATCTCGAGCTGACCCTGACCAGGGTGACGGACCTGGCCGCCGGCGGCTGGTACAGCGGCGACACCCACGTGCACTTCGTCTCCACCCTCGGCGCCGAGCTGGAGGCCCGCGGCGAGGACGTCCGGGTCACCAACCTGCTGCTCAGCCAGTGGGGGCACCTGTTCACCAACACGGAGGAGTTCACCGGCCACCCGCACACCTCCCGCGACGGGCACACGCACGTGTTCGCCGGGCAGGAGAACCGCAGCGGCATGCTCGGCCACATCAACCTGCTCGGCCTGCGGCGCCCGATCATGCCGTGGTGCACCGGCGGCGCGGAGGAGGCCGAGCTCGGCGGCGGCCTGGAGACCACCCTGTCCCACTGGGCCGACGAATGCCGCGAGCAGGGCGGCACCGTCGTGCTGGCGCACTTCCCCGTGCCCAACGGCGAGGCCGCGGCGCTGCTCGCCACCGGCAGGCTCGACGCCGTCGAGATGATCGCCTACGACGACTACAACATCCGGGAGTACTACCGCTACCTCGACGCCGGCTACCGGATCACCCTGGTGGGCGGCACGGACAAGATGAGCAGCGAGGTCCCGATCGGCCTCATCCGCACCTACGCGCACGTGCCGGATGACGAGGAGTTCGACTACTGGGCCTGGTGCCGGGCCGTACGGCGCGGCGCGACCTTCGTCACCAGCGGCCCGCTCCTGTGGTTCACCGTCGACGGCCGTGAGCCGGGGGAGGAGGCGCGGGTGCCCGCGAGCGGCACCGTACGCGTCGACGCCCGCGTCCAGTCGATCTTCGACGTCGACCGGCTCGAGATCGTGGTCAACGGGCACGTCGTCGCCGAGCGCAGGCTCGACGCCCCCGGCCGGACGCTCGACCTGACCGCGGACGTGCCCGTGACCGAGGACAGCTGGATCGCCGCGCGCTGCTACGGACCGGGCGCGGGCGTCGCCCGGCACCACGACGTGTGGGCCAGGCCGATCATGGCGCACACGTCCCCGGTCTACCTGCGTACGGGCGAGGAGTACGCCCGGTCGGACGCGGCCACGATCGACCACATGCTGAACCTCGTCGACGGCTCCCTCGCCTACATCGACGAGCGCAGCCGGCGTCTGTGGCCCGGCCGGGTGTGCCACCGGCACGGGCAGGAGGACCACCTGGCCTTCCTGCGGGCGCCGTTCGTGCAGGCGCGCGAACTGCTGCACGAGCGCAGGGCCGCCATCTGATGGTGCCGCCGATGCGATCGGTACGGCCGCCGCCGCCCGCTCCACGGGCGGGCGGCAGCCGTCCCGGTCCACCCCGGCGTTCACCGCAGGGTGAGCGGGACCTCGGTTCCGATCCGGGTCAGCTTCTGCGGGTTGCGGACGTAGTAGAGGCCGGTGATGCGCGCGTCCTCGGCCCTGATCGCTATGACGCCGTCGATCTCGCCGTCCACACGGAGGATGAGCGCCGGGCTGCCGTTGATCACCGTGGGCTGACCGCTGAGCGAGACTCCGGCCTTGCCGATGCCGCCGACGATGAACCGGGCCACCTTGCCGGCGCTGATGACGGGCCGCGGCGCGGCCTGCTTGACGCCGCCGCCGTCGCTCACCAGGACGACCTCGGGGGCGAGCACGTCGAGCAGGCCCTGCAGGTCGCCGCCTTCGAGCGCGCGCCGGAACGCCTCCAGGGCCGCCCGGGTCTCGTCGGCGGAGACGGCCTCGCGGGGGCGGCGGGCGTCGACGTGCCGCCGGGCGCGGTAGGCGATCTGGCGGACGGCCGCGGGGCTCTTGCCGACGGCGGCCGCGATCTCGTCGTAGCCGACGTCGAAGGCCTCGTGCAGCACGAAGACGGCGCGCTCGGTCGGCGACAGCGTCTCGAGCACGAGCATGAGCGCCATCGACAGACTCTCCGCGAGTTCGACGTCCTCGGCCGCGTCCGGCGCGGTGAGGAGCGGCTCGGGGAGCCATGGGCCGACATACGCCTCTTTGCGGTGCCTCATGCTGCGCAGACGGTTGAGGGACTGCCGGGTGGTGATCCGGATCAGGTAGGCGCGCTGGTCGTGCACCTGCTCCACGCCGGCCTTGACCCACCGCAGCCAGGTCTCCTGGAGGACGTCTTCGGCGTCGGCCGCCGATCCGAGCATCTCGTACGCGACGGTGAAGAGCAGGTTGCGGTGGGCGAGGAAGACCTCGGTCGCCAGGGTGCCGGCGTGGCCGCTCATGTCCCGGTCCTTGTCCTTCGAGGCCGGCCCTGTCATCGATTCTCCCGGTCGAGGTTGCCGTGCGCCTCCCGCGACAGGTCCTGCCAGTCGGCCCAGGTCTTGAGCCGGTCGGCGTAGACCTGCTCGATCATCGGGTGGAAGCCCTGGCCGAACAGCACCCGCAGGGGCGGGTTGCCGGAGTCGACGAGCTTGAGCAGTGCCCGGGCCGCGGCGGCCGGGTCGCCGGCGGGCTGCTTGCCCGTGACCGCGCCGAGGCGCCGGCGCAGACCGTCGTAGGCGGGGTCGGTCTGGGCCATGTGGCCGTTGGCGAGAGGATCGGGGTTCTTGCCCTCCCTGGTGGCGAAGCCGCCGGGCTCGATGATGGTCACCTTGACGCCGAAGTCGGCGACCTCGCCGGCGAGGGCTTCGTTCAAGCCCTCCAGGGCCCACTTGGAGGCGTGGTACGCGCCGCCGAGCGGCATGGCGATGACCCCGGCCGCCGAGGACAGCTGGATGATGTGCCCCGCGCGCTGCTCGCGCAGGTAGGGCAGCGCGGCCTGGACCACCCACACCGCGCCGAACAGGTTGGTCTCCATCTGGTCGCGCAGTTCCTGCTCGGTCAGCTCTTCAACCGCGCCGATCTGGGCGTAGCCGGCGTTGTTCACGATGACGTCGAGCCGGCCGAAGTGGTCCCTGGCCCGCTTGACGGTCTCGAAGACGGCGGCCCTGTCGGTCACGTCCAGCGTGAGCGGCAGCACCGCGTCGCCATAGGCGGCGACCAGCGCATCGAAGCTCGCGGTGCTCCGCGCGGTGGCGGCCACCTTGTCGCCGCGGGACAGGGCGGCCTCGACGAAGTGGCGGCCCAGACCGCGGGACGAACCGGTGACGAACCAGACCTTGCTCATGATGTCTTTCCGTTCTCTCTGCGTGTGCCTGTCGCACCCCTAAGACACACAACCCCGCCCGCGCATAACAGCCGCCGGATGTGACCTGCGTCTCTCCCGGCATCGGTGACACGCACGCCTGCGGATTCGTGGACGCCGAGGCCGGGCAGGGAGCGGGCAGGGGAGGTCGAGACGGAGGCCGAGGGCCGGGCTGCCCGCATCCATATTCGGCAAAGTATTGACCTCCGTTAGCAATCTGCCTAACCTCCGGACGAGAAGGCGAGCGTCTCGGCTCGCTCCCGGACGAGGAGCTCGGTCATGCCGAACCTGTCAGTCGCACCCCCCAACCGGACACAGCTCCGGCGCGCGGTGACCTCCAGCTTCCTGGGCAGCGTCATCGAGTATTACGACTTCCTGCTCTACGCCACGGCCTCGGCCGTCGTCTTCAACAAGGTCTTCTTCTCCTCCCTCGACTCGCTCGCGGCGACGGTCGCCAGCTTCGGCACGTTCGCCACGGGCTACCTGGCCAGGCCGCTCGGCGGAGTGATCTTCGGTCACTACGGCGACCGGCTGGGGCGCAAGCGCATGCTCGTGCTGACGATGACCCTGATGGGTGTCGCCAGCTTCCTCATCGGCCTGCTTCCCACCTACGCGCAGATCGGCAGCCTCGCGCCCATCGCGCTGGTCGTGCTGCGGATCCTGCAGGGCGTGGCCGTCGGCGGCGAGTGGGGCGGCGCGGTCCTCATGTCCGCCGAGCACGCGACCAGCAGGCGCGGCCTGTGGGCGAGCTTCACCAACGCCGGGGCCCCCTTCGGCATGGTGCTGTCCACGGCGGCGCTCACCGGCACGGCCGCCGTCATGGACGAGCAGGCGTTCCTGAGCTGGGGCTGGCGGGTGCCGTTCCTGATCAGCATCGTGCTGGTGGCGGTCGGCCTGTTCGTCCGGCTGCGGGTCGAGGAGACACCGGTGTTCGAGGCCGCCAGGGAGCGGGCGCCCCGGATGCCGCTGCTGGAGGTGCTCCGCGACCACCCGAAGACCCTCCTGCTCGGGGTCGGCGTCGGGCTGTCGGCCTTCGTGGCCCAGGGCACGCTCACCACCTACCTCATCGCGTACGGCGTGCGCGCCGGCTTCGCCCGGCAGGCGGTGCTCAACGCGCTCACGCTCTCGTCCGCGCTGGCCGTCCTGGGCATCGTCGGCTGGTCGGCGGTGTCCGACCGGGTCGGACGCCGCCCGGTCGTGCTGGCGGGCGCGGTGCTCATGGCGGTGTTCGGCTTCGTGCTCTTCCCGATGGTGGACTCCGGCAGCACGGCCGTGCTCGCCGTCGCGCTCGTGCTCGGCCAGGCCGTCATCCACCCGCTGATGTTCGGCCCGCTGGCGGCGTTGTACTCCGAGCTGTTCACCACCGGGAGCCGCTACACGGGCGCCTCGCTCGGCTACCAGATCGCCGGGCTCGGCGCCGGCCTGGCGCCGCTGCTGTTCGCCCAGCTCGACGCGTCGACCGGCGGCGGGACGACGACGATCTCAGTGATCATCGCCGCGTGCTGCCTGCTGACCGTGGCCTGCGTCCTGGCGCTGCGCGAGACCAGCCGCCACGACCTGACCTCGGTCGCCCCGGTGGCGCCGTCGGGTCAGGTCGCCGACACGGCGAAACCGTCCTCCGCCTGACAAGGGGGTGCCGCCTATGCGCAACGCAGGACTGGGAGGCTGGCCGGCGCGCCGGGCCCAGATGAGCCCGGGCCGCACCGCGTTCGTGTTCGAGGACCGGTCGCTCAGCTACGCGGAGGTCCACGAGCGGACGACGAGACTCGCGTCGCGGCTGCGCGAGGCGGGTGTGCGGGCGGGGGACCGGGTCGCCTACCTGGGGCCCAACCACGTCGCCTTCGCCGAGACCATGTTCGCCGCCCACGTGCTCGGCGCGATCTTCGTGCCGCTGAACTTCCGGCTGGCCGCGCCCGAGATCGCGTACATGCTGGCGGACTCGGGCGCGGCGGTCCTCGTCTACGCGCCGGAGTGCGCGGCCGTGGTCCGCGAGATCCCCGGCCCGCCGGGCCCGCACACGGTCGTCGCGCTGGAGTCGCCCGCGGAGGGGGAGCGGCACTACGAGACCTGGCTGTCGCAGGGCGACCCCACGCCGATCGACGTCGCGGTGACGCTCGACGACGTCGCCCTCATCCTCTACACCTCCGGCACCACCGGACGGCCCAAGGGCGCCATGCTGACCCACGCCAACCTCGCGTGGAACTGCTTCCACATGCTGATCGGCGTGGACGTGGCGGGCACCGAGGTCACGCTGATCAGCGCGCCGCTGTTCCACGTGGCGGCCCTGAACCAGACGCTGCTGCCGACCTTCCTCAAGGGCGGCACCTCGGTGATCATGCCGTTCTGGGACGTCGACCGGTGCTACGACCTCATCGAGAAGCACCGGGTCACCTGGATGTTCGGGGTCACCGCGATGTTCGCGGCGTTCGCGCGGTCGCCGCGCTGGCCGCACGCCGACCTGTCCTCGCTGCGCACCCTCATGTCCGGGGGAGCGGCCATCCCGGTCGCGTTGATCCGCGCCTACCAGGAGCGGGGCCTGGTCTTCTGCCAGGGCTACGGGATGACCGAGACCGCGCCGGGCGCGACCTTCCTGGAGGCGGGCGAGAGCGTGCGCAAGGTGGGCTCGGCCGGGGTGCCGGTCTTCTTCGCCGACGTGCGCGTGGTCCGGCCCGACCTCACCCCCGTCGCGCCCGGCGAGCCGGGCGAGGTGCTCGTCCGGGGGCCGAACGTGACCCCCGGCTACTGGCGGAACCCGGAGGCGAGCGCCGCCGCGCTCACCGAGGACGGCTGGTTCCGCTCCGGCGACATCGCCACCCTGGACGACGAGGGTCACCTCCACATCGTCGACCGGGTGAAGGACATGTACATCTCCGGCGGTGAGAACGTCTATCCGGCGGAGGTCGAGAGCGTGCTCTTCGAGCACCCCGCCGTGGCGGAGGCCGCCGTGGTCGGGGTGCCGGACGAGCGGTGGGGCGAGGTCGGCCGCGCCTTCGTCGTGCCGCGCCCCGGCGCCGCCGTCACCCCCGGCGAGCTGCGGGGCTTCCTCCGCCCGCGGCTCGCGAAGTACAAGATCCCGGTCTACGTCGACGTCGTCGGCGCGCTGCCTAAGACCGGCTCCGGCAAGATCCGCAAACCCGACCTGCGCAGGCGGCCCCTGCCCGCCGCCCCCGAGGAGTGAGTTGTGATCGTCACCGAATTCGCGCGCAACCAGTGGTACGTGGCCGCCTACGGCCACGAGGTGGGCCGGCGTCAGCTCGGCCGTACCGTCCTGAACGAGCCGATCCTGCTCTGGCGCACCGAGGACGGGCGGGCCGTGGCGATGGCCGACCGCTGCGTGCACCGCCGGTTCCCGCTGTCCGAATCGCCCAGTCACCTGGTGGGCGACCGCGTCGTGTGCGGCTACCACGGCTTCACCTACGGTCCGGACGGCGTCTGCGTCGCCGTGCCCGCGCAGCAGCGGATCCCGCGCACCGCGCGGCTGCGCACCTACCCCGTGGTGGAGCAGGACTCGTTCGTCTGGGTGTGGATCGGGGACCGCGAGCCGGGCGACACGCTGCCGCCGCGCGCTCCCTGGCTGGTCTCGCCCGACTACGCCACGGTGTGCGGGATGGAGCCGCTGAACGCGCGGTACGGCCTGCTCGTGGACAACCTCCTCGACCTGTCCCACGAGACGTACCTGCACGGCGGGTACATCGGCACCCCCGAGGTGGCCGAGACCCCGATCACCACCGAGGTCGACGAGGACGCGGGGATCGTCTACGTCAGCCGCCACATGGACGACGCGGCCTGCCCGCCGTTCTACGCCGAGTCGACCGGCATCAAGGGCCGCATCACCCGCTGGCAGGACATCGAGTATCACCCGCCGTGCCTGTACCTGCTGCACAGCCGGGTCGCCCCGGTCGGGTCGCCCCCGCCCGCCGCCGACGGCACCGACCCGCACGCCTTCCACGTCGAGGTCGTGTACGCGATCACTCCGTCGACGGAGAACAGCACCTACGACTTCTGGGCGGTGGCGCGCGACTTCGCGCTCGACGACGAGAAGGTCTCCGACTTCCTGCGGGACAGCAACCGCACCGTCGTGCTGCAGGACGTGGCCGCGCTCGACACGCTGGAGCAGGTCCTCGCCCGGGAGCCGGACCGCTACCAGGAGCTGTCGGTGAACATCGACACCGGCGGCCTGGCCGCCCGCCGCCTGCTCGCCAAGATGGCCCAGGCCGGGGCCGTGCGACCGGAGGCCGCCGCCCGATGAACGCGGACGACGCCGGGGCGCGGGCCGGCCGCACCGTCTACCGCATCCGCTGGCTGCCGGGGACGGACCGGCTGCACGCCTCCTGCTTCTGCGGGGCGCAGCGGGAGTTCGAGGACCCGGTGGTCCTGTGGGACTGGCTGCTCGGCCATCCCGAGGGCCACCGGCCCGGCCGCGCGGCGGCGCAGGACGCGCCGGCCCCGGCCGCCGCGCTCGTCTGAGACACGAGCCACGAGACACGAGGGGGGTTTCGACGGCCATGCCCGTCACCGAACCGGAGCTCGACCTGAAGGTGGCGGGCAGGACGATCGCCGCCGAGGGCGTCGTCCTCCTGCGTCTGGTCCGTCCCGACGGCGGCCCGCTGCCGCCCTGGACGCCGGGCGCCCACGTCGACCTGCTGCTCGCCCCGGGACTGGTCAGGCAGTACTCGCTGTGCGGCGATCCCGCCGACCCCTCCGCCTTCCAGGTGGCGGTGCTGCGGGAGCCCGCCGGGCGGGGCGGCTCCGCGTACGTGCACGACCGGGTCGCGGAGGGCGACACGATCCGGGTGCGCGGTCCCCGCAACCGTTTCGCCCTCGCCGAGTCATCCCGCTACCTGTTCGTCGCCGGAGGCATCGGCGTCACCCCGATCCTGCCCATGGTCGAGGAGGCGGCGCGGCGCGGAGCCGACTGGCGGCTGGTGTACGGCGGGCGCACCCGGGCCTCGATGGCGTTCGCCGACCGGCTCGCGCGGGACCACCCCGGCAGGGTGGAGCTGTGCCCGCAGGACGAGACCGGCCTGCTCGACCTCGACGCGCTGCTCGGCGTCCCCCGCGCCGGCACCCTCGTCTACTGCTGCGGTCCCGAGCCGCTGCTGGCGGCGGCCAAGGAGCGGTGCGCCTCCTGGCCCGAGGGCGCGCTGCGGGTCGAGCGCTTCGCGCCCGCGGCCACGGACGAGGCCGGGCCTTCGGCCGCGTTCGAGGTGGAGCTGGCCCTGACCGGCACGACGCTGACCGTGCCGGAGGACCGCTCGATCCTGGAGGTGGTGGAGGAGGCCGGGGTCGCGGTGCTGTCCTCCTGCCGCGAGGGCACCTGCGGCACCTGCGAGACCGTCGTGCTCGACGGCGTCCCCGACCACCGCGACCACCTGCTCACCGAGCAGGAGCGCGCGGCCGGGGACGTCATGTTCGTCTGCGTGTCGCGGGCGCGATCTCCCCGCCTCGTCCTCGAGCTCTGATGTCCCCGAACTTCGGGGCGATCGCCTGCGCCTACGGGGTGCTCGCCGGCGCGGTGGTGCCCCGGTGGACGAGGGCGGCGGTCGGGCACCGGCGCTCGGCGACCGGCCCGCCCGCCAGGAGTTCCAGCAGCGATTCGGCGACCAGCTGCCCGAACAGGTGGACGTCGAGACTCATCGTGGTCAGCGGAGGGGACGCGAGCCTGCACAGGCTGGAGTCGTCCCACGCGATCAGGCTGAGATCGCGGGGAACGTCGTAGCCGAGCTCCCCGGCGGTGCCGAGGCTCGCGACCGCCATCAGGTCGTTGTCGTAGATGATCGCCGTCGGCGGGTCGGGCCGTTCCAGCAGCATCGCCGTGAGCTTCGCCCCGGACTCCTCCGAGTAGTCTCCCTCCACCACGACGGGCTCCACGCCCGCCGAACGCGTGCTCTCCACGAGGGCGTCGGTGCGGATGCGCGTGTGGATCAGCGTGTCCGGCCCGCTGACGCGTGCGATCCGGCGGTGCCCGAGCCTGCTCAGATGGGCGACGGCGTCCCGCACGGCGCCGGCGTCGTCGGTGCGTACGGCGGGGGCGTCGCCCTCCGGCTCGCCCGCGATCACGGTCGGCAGGCCGAGCGCGCGCAGGACGGCGGGCCTGGCGTCGTCGACCGTCCGGTTCACGAGGACGACCGCGTCGACGCTCCGGTTGGCCGCCCACCGGCGGTACGCGGCGATCTCGGCGTCATGGGTGGTGACGACGTGCAGCAGCACGGACTGGTCGTGCTCGGCCAGACGCTCCTCGATGCCCGCGATGAACTCCAGGAAGAACGGCTCCGCACCGAGCAGCCGGGGCGGCCTCGCCAGCACCAGGCCCACGGCTGTGGCCGCGCTTGTCTCGCGGATCATCCGCCCTGTCTCCTCCTCGGGAGGGAACGGCACCCCGGTGGTCCCAGCCCGGTTGATCAGCCTACCGAAGCAAGGGGCACGACCGGCCGCGGCGGATCCCGGCGGGAACGGCGCGGACCACGCGCCGCGGAGGGGGGTCACGGGACAGCGGCGGATTCGGCGGCGAGTCGCTCGGAAAGGCGCGTGCCCTGGCTGAGAGGCACCAGTTCCGACTCCAGCACGAGTGCCGCCGCGCCGACGGCGGAGGCCGTGGCGGCCGAGCGCGACAGCCGGACGTCCACGACGTGCGTGCCGCGGGAGAACGCCGTGCGCCGGAGTTCCCGCTGGACGACGGGGAGGTAGACCGAGCCGGCGACGGCGAATCCCGGCCCGGTCAGCACGAGCACTTCGAGATCCATGATGTTGGCCAGAGTCCGGGCGGCCGCCGCGATGTAGCGGGCCGACCTCTCCAGCAGTGCGAGCGCTTTCGGCTCCCCCTTGCGGGCGGCCCGGCTGACGGCGGCGAAGTCGGCGGCGGTCGAGGCCCGCACCCCGCGGGTCCCCAGGCCGACGGCTCCGGTCAGGGCGGGGTCGGCCCGCACGGCCTGCACGACCGCGGCGGCGCCCGCCATCGCCTCCACACAGCCGCGGGCCCCGCACCAGCACTCGGGGCCGTCGATGTCGACGCAGACGTGCCCGAACTCGCCCGCGTTGCCGCTGGGACCGCGATAGGTGATGCCGTTGATGACCAGACCGGCGCCGATCCCGGTGCCCAGGTAGACGGCCGCCGACGACGTGGTGGTGCCCAGGCCGCCGGACCAGTGCTCACCGAGGGCGGCGGCGGTGGCGTCGTTGTCGAGCACCACCGGCAGGCCCGTCGCCTGTTCGAGCGCCTGGCCCAGGGGGAACCCCTGCCAGTGCCGCATGGTCGGCGGGGCGAGGCCGATGCCGTGCGTGGGGCCGAGGGGGCCGGGGGAGACCAGGCCGACGCCCAGGACCCGCTCGCGCTCCACGCCGATGCTGTCGATCAGACCGGAGATCTCCGCCGCCGTCCTCGACACGACCGTCCGGGGCTCGTCCGCGCCCGCGCCGCGCCTGGTGATGCGGGCCACGACGGTCCCGGAGAGGTCGGTCAGGACATGTGTCACGCCGCCGTGGTCGAGGTGCACACCGACCGCGTAGCGGGCGGTGTGGTTGAGCTGGAGCAGAACCCGCCGCTTCCCGCCGGTCGACTCGGCCCGGCCGGTCTCGACCACCAGGCCCTCCTCGATCAGCCTGCGGACCAGTGCGGAGATCGTGGGGCCGGTGAAACCGGTGGCGGCGGCCAGGCCGACGCGACTGATCGTGCCCGCGGCTCTGATGGCGTCAAGGACGGCGGCCTTGCTGCTCGCGTGCGGCTTCGCCTTCACTCCCGCGCTCACCGCCGTCTCGTCCCGACCTCGATCATCCCGGCCATTGCGAGCCTACAAGTCCTGGCTACGCCCCCGTCACGGCACCGGAACAGGCCACAACGGCCGCGCGGGGCCCGGCTGAAAGTTTCACCCTTCGTTGACTTACTTAAGTCGCCTACTTAAGAATCTCGCACTGTTCATCAGACTCGCCGGGCAGGAGAGGAAATCGATGAAACTTCGTGTCGCCTGGGCGACAGCAGCCGCGGTCGGCCTCGTCGCCGCCGCCGGTGCGGCGGTCATGACCGGTCCGGCATCGGCCGCCGGTGCGGGCTGCTCGGTGAAGTACAAGGTCGCGAGCCAGTGGCAGGGCGGGTTCCAGGGTGACGTGTCGATCACCAATCTGGGGGATTCCTGGTCCGGCTGGACCCTCGAATTCGACTTCCCCGACGCCGGCCAGGGTGTGAACAACGGCTGGAGCGCCGACTGGTCGCAGTCCGGCTCGCACGTCACCGCCAAGAGCCTGAGCTGGAACGGCGCCGTCGCCTCGAACGGCTCGGTGTCGGTCGGCTTCATCGGCAAGTGGAGCGGCGGCAACCCGGTGCCCGCCGCGTTCAAGATCAACGGAGTCGCCTGCGGCGGCGCCACCACCAGCCCCAGCCCGAGCCCGAGTCCGAGTCCGAGCCCGAGTCCGAGTCCGAGCCCGAGTCCGAGTCCGAGCCCGAGTCCGAGTCCGAGCCCGAGTCCGAGCCCGAGTCCTGACCCGGGAGGACCCGCGCCGCAGCTGCACGTCTCCGGCAACAAGATCGTCACCGCGGACGGCAAGCCGTACCGGCTGCTGGGCGTCGACCGTTCGAGCGGCGAGTACGCCTGCGTCCAGGGCAAGGGGACGTGGGACCACGGGCCGGTCGACCAGGCCTCCGTGGACGCGATGAAGAAGTGGAACATCCACGCCGTCCGGGTGCCGCTGAACGAGGAGTGCTGGCTCGGCACCAACGGATCGCCGAGCGGCGCCGCCTACCAGCAGGACGTCAAGGACTACGTGCGGCTGCTGGTCGCCAACGGAATCACGCCGATCCTCGATCTGCACTGGAACTGGGGTCAGTTCACCGGCGTCTCCTGGGCGTGCACGGACACCGCGGCGACCTGTCAGAAGCCGATGCCCGACGCCAAGTACGCACCGGACTTCTGGACCGGTGTCGCGAAGGCGTTCAAGGGCGACAACGCCGTGATCTTCGACCTGTTCAACGAGCCGTGGCCGGAGTACGGCACCGGTGACACCACCTCGGGCTGGAAGTGCCTGCGTGACGGCGGCAACTGCCCCGGCTTCTCCTACGAGGTGGCGGGGATGCAGCGCCTGGTGGACGCCGTCCGGGCGACGGGGGCGACCAACATCGTCATGGTGGGCGGCCTGGCCTGGAGCAACGACCTGAGCCAGTGGCAGCAGTACAAGCCGGTCGACCCGACGGGCAACCTGGTCGCCTCGTGGCACTCCTACAGCTTCAACGCCTGTGCCAACGAAGCCTGCTGGGACAGCCAGATCGCTCCGCTCGCCGCCAAGGTCCCCGTGGTGACCGGTGAGTTCGGCGCGGACAACTGCGGCTACGACTACATGGACAGGCTCACGAAGTGGGCGGACAAGAACGGCGTGTCGTACCTCGCCTGGACCTGGAGCCCGTGGGGCTGCAGCACGGGCGCGGTGCTCATCAAGGACTACGCCGGCACCCCCGAGCCGGGCATCGGTGAGGGCTACAGGGCGCACCTGCTCACCCAGAACCCCTATGCGTGACACCTGTCCCGACCGCAGGTGACACACCCCGGACCCGTCACCGCCGCGCGGTGGCGGGTCCCCCGGCCGCCGTCCCCGGCCCGTGACGCCGTCCAGCCCCGGGCCGGCTGACCTGCGCCGCCTGGTGATCGTGTGAGTCCGGCTCGGCCGAGGGCCGGACTCACCACGAGGCCCCCGAAGCGGCCGGCGGCAACCGCTGCGGCGGCCGCTCACTGCATGCGATTGTGTCGTCGCGTCACGTCATCGATACTCGTCCGGGTGGACACCGCACTGGGGGAGCGCAGGGTGATTCGAGGCCGGCGCGGCCGGATCACCACGGGGATCGTCGCGGCGGCCGTGCTCCTGGCCTTCCCGCCCCCGTCCGGCGCTGCCGCCGCCGGCGCGGCCGGTGACCGGCCCATCGACTGCCGCGACTGGTTGCGGCCGGACGCCCACACCGTCGAGAACGCCAAGGCCGTGTACTCGCTGACGATCGGGAAGCAGGGCGACGAGGCGGAGGTCACGCTCTGGCGCGGCGACGCGGGCCCGGGCCGCGAGTGGCACTACTGGGCGGCCCTCACCGGGCGCACCCACCCCGGCGACGCGGTCTGGCTAGAGGTCTGGCCGCCGGGCGGCGGCCCCTGGCATCGGTGCGGCCCCTTCCCGGTGACCCACGACGGTCAGGCGGTCTCGTCGCCGATGGCCGTCTGGCGTCGTTTCACCCTCGTCCGCGCCTGCGGCCGGCGCGACGGAGTCAAGGCGTGCGGCCGGGACAAGGGCGCGATGGTGGACTGACTCCCGGCGAGAGCCGGCCCGGGGAGGCCGGCCCTCACCGGTCGTGGGGTCAGGTCGTCGCGCAGGGCGAGCCGTTGAGCGTGAACCGTGTGGGCGCGGCGTTGGCGCCGTTGTCCCGGCGGCCGAGGAAGCCGAACGTCACGCTGCCGCCGTTCGCGGCGATCGTGGCGTTGTAGCCGGCGTTGGTCACCGTGACGTTCGGCCCGCTCTGGGTGTACGAGCCGTCCCACAGCTGGGTCACGATCTGCCCGTTGGCGTACGTCCAGCCGAGCCGCCAGCCCTTCACGGGCGAGGCTCCCCGGTTGACGATCCGGACCCCGGCCTGGAAGCCGCCGGGCCACTGGTTGGTGACCGTGTACGTCACCGCGCAGGCGGCGGCCGGTGTCGGCGAGGAACTGGGCGACGGGGACGGACTGGGGCTCGGCGAAGGCGAGGGAGAAGGAGAGGGAGAGGGCGACGGGCTGGGGGAGGGGCTGGGGCTCGGCGAGGGAGAGGGCGAAGGCGAGGCTGACGGCGAGGGGGAGGGCGACGGGCCGGTGCCCTCGGGGATCACGACGGTGCTGATCGAGTTGGCCGGGAAGGTGCCGGTGAATCCGGCGGCCCCGACCCGCACGTCGGCGTCGCGCCTGATGGCCGACGTGTCGGCCGCGCCGTACCGGTAGACCTGGGCGGTCGTCCCGCCGTCGCGTCCCTTCACCGCGACATCGCTGGTCAGGTCGTCGCCGGTCTTGTTCACGACGACGAGCGTGAGCGCCCCGTCGGAGGCCCGCTCGGCGGCGTACACCGCCAGCCTGCCCTGGTCGGCGCTGGTCGCGCCCACGGCCGTCTCGCCGAACCGGCCGCCCTTGCCGTCGTAGTTCAGGTACATCCGGAAGGCGTACGCGCCCGGCTGGGAGGCCGTGGGCGGCCCCCACAGGGTGGCGAGGTCGAGGCCCTCGCGGCCGAAGATGCCGAGGATGTCGGCCTGGGCCAGTGCGCCGTTGATGTGGTCGAGGGCGCCCCAGTTGTACTCGGTGATCGCGGTCTTGGTGCCCGGGTACTCCGCGGCCACCAGGCTCTTCATCCGCGGGATGAGCCGGACCTGGGTGCCGATCCAGCTCTCGTCCGTGTACGACGGGTCCCACAGCGCGCGGGTGGAGCGCAGGCGCAGGGCGTCGGTGGCCGGGTCGCCGCCGGAGCCGAAGGCGACGCCGGACGCCTGCGGGTAGAAGTGCTCGTCGAAGTAGTCGAGGACGCGCAGGCCGTGCTCGTCCTCGTACTTCTTCATCTGCCGCAGATACCAGGTGGTGAACGGAAGGCCGCCGCGGACCTCCTTGTCCGGGGGGTTCGACCAGCAACTGGTCCGGCCGCAGGTCTCCTGGTCGAGGCCGGAGTAGTCCCAGGAGGACCAGCCCCAGCCGACCGGGCCGAGCGTCTTCGCGCCGGGGTCGGCGGCCTTGACGGCGGCGCCGATGAGATAGGCCTTGTCGCGCAGCTCGACCGAGCTCGCGCCCTCGGGGTGGACGTCCCGGTGGGTGCTGTGCCAGATGTCGGGCTCGTTGTCGAGGTTGTAGAACTTCACGCCGCCGGCCGCGGCCGTGCCGTACCTGCCGGTGAGGTGGCCGATCCAGTCCTTCACGTACGCCGCGCCGGCCTCCACGCTCGTGTCGCGGGGGTCGTTGCCGGTGATCTTCGTGCCGTCGGGCTTCACGCCGTCGCCGCAGTCGGGCCGCCACTGGTCGGTCCGCTGCTGCGGGCCGTACTTGGCGACGGAGAACCCGCAGGAGGCGTCGCGGCCCTTGGGGACCCACCCGATCAGCGGAACGGTGAGGATGGTGTCGGTGCCGGTGCGCCGGTCCTGCTCGACGAACCGGTCGGTGGAGGAGCCGTCCGGCAGCTTCGACGGGTCGGGATTGTCCTCGGCGATGTTCTCGAAGAACCAGTCGGAGGCGCGGTTGTCGGTGTCGTACAGGTAGTTGTACCGGGTCGTGGCGTTGCCGCCCCACCGGCGCACCGGGAGGCGCAGTTCCTTGGCCAGCGCCTCGTCGGCGAAGTTCATGCCGTAGACGTATGGGCTGATGGGGTGCCGCGCACTGGTCGTGTCCACCGTCAGCGCCGGGCCTTCGGCGGCCGCGAGTGCGGGCGGCTGTCCGGCCGCGCCGACCGACAGGGCGATCGCCGCGGTGAGGGCGATCGGGAGCGTTCGCGTTCGCACGGGTCTCCTCTCGAGTCCCTGGGGGGTTCTGGGGCCGCCGGATGCGAGGGGGAGCAGCCCGTCGCGGCCAGGGCATCACGCTGGCCAAGACCCGGCCGGGGAACAAGAACGCGATTCGCCGGAGCGCCCCGGGGACGCGCTGAGCAGCCACACCCCGGGACCGCCCATGGAAGTTTCACGACCCGGCGGGGGCCGGACCTGTCACAGCGTGCGGCGCAGCCACTCCTCGACGCCCGCCACGTGGACCGTCGCCCACGCCCTGGCCACCTCCGGCCGCCGGGCCGCGATCGCGTCGCAGATCATCACGTGCTGCTCGCGGGTGTCGGCGAGCACCCCCTCCTGGGTGAGGCCGCGCCACACCCGCGCGCGTGTCGTCGGCCCGGAGAGACTGTCGAGCAGCGAGCAGAGCACCGGGTTGCCCGATCCCGCCGCGATGCGCTGGTGGAACCGCAGGTCGTTGGCGACCAGCTCCTCCACGCTGGGGTCGTCCGGCAGCGCGTCGAGGATCGCGCGCAGCTCCTTGACGTCCTCGTCCGGCATGTTGATCGCGGCCATCGCAGTGGCGGCGGGCTCCAGGACGCGCCGCACCTCGAGGAACTGCAGCACGGTGTCGTCGCGGTGGAAGTCCACGACGAACGACAACGCCTCGAGGAGCAGGTGGGGCTGGAGGCTGGTGACGTAGGTGCCGTCGCCCTGCCGTACGTCGAGCACGTTGATCAAGGCGAGGGCGCGGACGGCCTCCCGGAGGGAGTTGCGGGACAGGCCGAGCCGTTCGGCCAGGTCGGCCTCCTTCGGCAGCCGGTCACCCGGAGCGAGCTCGCCCGACGTGATCATCTGCTTGATCTTGTCGATCGCCGCGTCCGTGACCGCCACCAGCCACCTCCACCGTTTCCTCGCGTGCGAGACGCACACATCCGATGTCCAGCAGTGTAGAGGTGCGCGATGCGCCCGCGGCGGGCCCGGCTCCGACGGAGTGATGCCACTTCGCGGCACGCAGGTGGCGAACGGCAGCGCCGGGCACGTCCGATCTCCTGTCCCGCCGGGCCGTCGTGTGGGCCGCTTTCAGGGTTTGCGGCCGACGCCGCCCTCCACCACCATCCGGGTGGGCACGGAGTCCAGGGCGGGGCGCCATCGCTGGACCGGCACCATGCCGGGCTCCACCAGCTCGAAGCCGTCGAAGAACCGCAGGAGCTCGCCGCGGGTGCGGAACGTCGAATGCGCGGGGGTGCCTGCCGTCGCGGCCTTCAGGCCCTCGACGGCCTCGGCGTCGCTCTCCGCGGCCATGTTGGAGACGGCCACATGGCTGCCGGGCGCCATGCGGTCGCGCCACCGGGCGACGATGCCGTGGGCGCCCTCCTCGTCGGAGACGAAGTGGAGAACGGTGACGAACAGCACTCCGACGGGTTCGTCGAAGTCGATCAGCGCACGGAGGCCGGGATGGTCCATCACCGCGTCGGGTCGGCGGATGTCCTCCTCGATGGTCGCCACATGGGCGTCGGCCGTCAGCAGCGCGTCGTTGTACACCTTCACGAGCGGGTCGTTGTCGACGTAGACGACCCGGGCGGACGGGTGGACCTCCCGGGCTATCTCGTGCACGTTCGGCGACGTCGGGATGCCCGCGCCCAGGTCGACGAACTGCCGGACGCCCTGGGCGGCCATGAACCGCACCGCCCTGGCGAGGAAGGCGCGGTTCGCCTTCGCGACCGATCGCGTGTCGGGCGCCAGCGACAGGAGCCTGCCCGCGACCATCCGGTCGATCTCGTAGTTGTCCTTGCCGCCCAGCAGGTAGTCGTACACCCGGGCGGAACTGGGCACCGTGGGGTCGGTGCCGGCCGGCATCTCCGCCACAGCCGCCTCCCGTCCCGCCGATGTCCTCCGGCGATCATAGTCCGGGGCCGTGCCGTACGGCAGGGCCGGGCGGGCGGGGTGGTTCACGGCGGCCGCGCCGGCGGGAACGGGCGACCGGTGCGGGCTGGGAAAAGGGACGACCGCCCCCGGGCTGGGAGCGGTCGCGGGAAGGCCGGCTGGCGCCGGAGGCCGGCACGGGGCCGATGCTCCGGTGCCGCGCGTGGTCAGGCGCGGGTCCAGCGCTGGTTGGCCTGGCCGTTGCAGGTCCAGATGATGACCTTCGTGCCGTTCGCGGTGCCCGCGTTGTAGACGTCCAGGCACTTGTTCGCGCCGACGGCGGTGATGCTGCCGTCGGAGTTGAGCCGCCACTGCTGGTTGCTCTGGCCGTTGCAGTCCCAGATGATCACATTGGTGCCGTCCGCGGTGCCCCGGTTGTTCACGTCCAGGCACTTGTTGCCGTAGACCCTCAGCTCACCCGAGGCGGTCGGCGTCCACTGCTGGTTGGCCTGGCCGTTGCAGTCCCAGATCTGCGCCTGGGCGCCGTTGGTCTGGGAGGCGCCGGCGACGTCGAGGCACCGGCCCGACCCCACACCCTTGATCGCGCCCGTGCCGGTGGGAGTGGGCGTGGGGGACGGCGTGACCAGGCCCCCTCCGCTCACGACGTACATGGCGGCCCCGTGTCCGGGCACCTGCGCGCTGATCGTCCCGGACGAGGAGCCGGTCGTGTGCGCCCACAGGTCGCGGACGGAGTAGGAGGAGGCGGAGCCGAGCCCGAGGGCGGAGGCCGTGGTGGACACCGTCGCCGCCGAGGTGCCCCGGTTGAGCAGCACGACGGCGACCGAGCCGTTGGACATCGGCTTGCGCCACACCTCCAGGTTCCCGTTGTCGCTGATCTTGTGGCCCTGCCGGCCGCCCCAGTCCTGGTTGACGGCGATGACCTCGGTGTTGGTGAGGATCGCGCGGGTCTCGGCGCTCATCGAGCGGATGTCGTTGCCCGCGATGAGCGGGGCGTTCAGCAGCGACCACAGGCTGAAGTGCGCCCTCCCCTCGGTCGCGGTCAGCGAACCGACCCCCACCTCCAGCATGTCGGGGTCGTTCCAGCCGCCCGGGCCCGAGTACGCCTCCAGGCCGACCTGCTGGTCCAGGATGCCCATGACCGAGTTCCAGTTCGCCTGGATGTCGCCCGTCGTGCGCCAGGAGTTGCCGGTCTGCATCCCCCAGGTCCAGACGCTCTCCTGGCCCCAGTTGCACAGGCTGAACAGGATCGGACGCCCGGTGGCGGCGAGCGCGTCGCGCATCGCCGTGTACCGCTGCTGCCCGTTCTTGCCCTGGTGGTCGCCGCAGTTGTCGTACTTCAGGTAGTCGATCCCCCAGGAGGCCCACAGGGCGGCGTCCCGCCGCTCGTACCCCAGGCTGGCCGGGTAGCCCGCACAGGTCGTGGTCCCGGCCGAGGAGTAGATGCCGAGCTTCAGGCCCTTGGCGTGGACGTAGTCGGCCAGCGCCTTCATGCCGCTGGGGAACTTCTGCGGATCGGGCACCAGGTCGCCGTTCGCGTTGCGGCTCTTGGTGGACCAGCAGTCGTCGATGTTGACGTAGGTGTAGCCCGCCGCCGCCATGCCGCTGGACACCATGACGTCCGCGGTCTGCCGAACGAGCGTCTCGTTGACGTTGCAGCCGAAGCTGTTCCAGTCGTTCCACCCCATCTGGGGCGTACGGGCGAGCCCGTTGTCGAGCGCGGCGGCCGGTGACGTCGCGCCGCCGGCCGCGACGAGGGACCCGGCGGCCAGCACCGCCGCCAGCGTCCATCGAACGATCCTGTGCATCTGACTCCTTAGCCGCCGTACGTCGGTCCCGGGGGTGATAGCGATAACATTTCGGGCCGCGCGTCAGGGTGGTTGGTGGTGTGCGGCGGAGCCAATACGACGCCGCCGATCCCGTCAAGGGGGGTCGGGCGGGGGTGCTCCGCCGGACGCGGCGCCGCCTGCGCTCACGGGCGCACGGTCGTCGGATCGCCGGGCGGGCCGCCCTGAAAGTTTCAGGCCCACGGGTGCGGGCCGGAGCTTTCGGAACGTTACCGCGACCGACCCGTCATCGCCGCAGGAAGGCGGACCCCGAGGGCATCGGTGGCACGAAACTTTCCGGATACGGTCTTGACATGTTTCGTGGCGATTTCTCACACTGAGCCCGGGCGGCATCCCGCCGGGGCTTGTGGTGGGCGGCGGGACCGCCGCCCGACACGGCCCCGGTGCGTCCCGTGCCGGTTCCGTGCCGGTTCCGTGCCGGTTCCGTGCCGATTCGGGGCTGATTCGGGGCCGGCTTCGCGGGGTGTCCCGCGCCCCCCGTTCGCCGTCATCCGATCCGGATGGCGGCACCACCGTTGTTGTTAACGCTAACAAAGCGAGATGTCCAGGAGGCCACGTGTCCCCCTCGTCCTTCAGCCGGCGCCGGCTGCTCCAGGCCGCCGGCGTCGCCGCCGTGGCCTCCGCCGTCGGAGAGGTCGCCGGCGCCTCCGCCGCCGGAGCCGCGGTCGCGCCGGCCCGGACCGACATCGGCGTCTCCGCGTACGCCTTCGAGCTCGGGCAGGTGCGGCTGACCGGGGGCCGCTGGATGGACAACCAGAACCGCACGCTGTCGTATCTGCGGTTCGTCGACGTCGACCGGCTGCTGTACAACTTCCGCGCCAACCACAGGCTGTCCACCGGCGGCGCCGCCGCGAACGGGGGATGGGACGCGCCGAGCTTCCCGTTCCGCACCCACGTGCAGGGGCACTTCCTGTCCGCGTGGGCCCAGGCCTATGCCGTGCTCGGGGACACCACGTGCCGGGACAAGGCGACCTACATGGTCGCCGAGCTGGCCAAGTGCCAGGCCAACAACGGGGCCGCCGGCTTCGGCGCCGGTTATCTGTCGGGCTTCCCCGAGTCCGACTTCGCCGCACTCGAGGCGCGCACGCTGAGCAACGGCAACGTCCCGTACTACTGCATCCACAAGACCATGACCGGCCTGCTCGACGTGTGGCGTCTCATCGGCGACAGCCGGGCCCGCGACGTGCTCCTGGCGCTGGCCGGCTGGGTGGACCAGCGGACGGGCAGGCTCAGCTCCGGCCAGATGCAGAACATGCTGGGCACCGAGTTCGGCGGGATGAACGCGGTGCTGACCGACCTCTACCAGCAGACGGGCGACGGACGCTGGCTGACCGTCGCGCAGCGGTTCGACCACGCCGCGGTGTTCAACCCGCTGGCGTCGAACCAGGACCAGCTCAACGGCCTGCACGCCAATACCCAGGTGCCCAAGTGGATCGGCGCGGCCCGCGAGTACAAGGCGACCGGCACCACCCGCTACCGGGACATCGCCGCCAACGCCTGGAACATCACCGTCGGCGCGCACACCTACGCGATCGGGGGCAACAGCCAGGCCGAGCACTTCCGGGCGCCCAATGCGATCGCGGGCTACCTCACCAACGACACGTGCGAACACTGCAACAGCGTCAACATGCTCAACCTGACCCGCGAGCTGTGGCTGCTAAACCCCGACCGGGTGGCGTACGTGGACTTCTACGAGCAGGCGCTGCTCAACCACGTCATCGGCGCGCAGAACCCGGCCGACGGCCACGGCCACATCACCTACTTCACGCCGCTCAAGCCGGGCGGCCGCCGCGGGGTGGGCCCGGCGTGGGGCGGCGGCACCTGGAGCACCGACTACAACTCGTTCTGGTGCTGCCAGGGGACCGGGGTGGAGGTCAACACGAGACTGACGGACTCCATCTACTTCTACAACGGCACCACGCTGACGGTGAACCTGTTCGCCCCCTCGGTGCTGAACTGGACCCAGCGCGGCATCACGGTCACCCAGACGACGTCCTATCCGGTGAGCGACACCACGACCCTCACCGTCACGGGCGACGCCGGCGGGTCGTGGTCGATGCGCGTGCGCATCCCCTCCTGGACCACCGGCGCCACCATCAGCGTCAACGGCGCCCAGCAGGACGTGGACACCACCCCCGGCACGTACGCCGTCCTCACCCGGTCCTGGGCCTCCGGTGACACCGTCACCGTCCGCCTGCCCATGCGCGTCGTCATGAAGGCCGCCAACGACAACCCGAACGTCGCGGCTATCACGTACGGCCCGGTCGTCCTGTCCGGGAACTACGGGAACACCGCCCTGTCGGCGCCGCCCGCCCTGAACACCGCGTCCATCACCCGGACCGGCACCACCGCGCTCGCCTTCACCGCGACCGCCAACGGCTCCACGGTCAACCTTGGCCCGTTCTACGACGCGCACGGGCACAACTACACCGTCTACTGGAACACCGGCGGCAGCGGCGGCGGGGGCGGGACGGCGAGCTACCGGCTGGTCAACGCGGCCAGCGGCCTCGTGCTGGGCGTGCAGAACATGTCCACCGCCGACGGGGGCCTCGCGCTGCAGTGGACCGACAACGGCACCGCCGACCACGACTGGGAGCTGATCGTGGACGGCAACGCCGTGCGGTTCCGCAACGTCAACAGCGGCAAGGTGCTCGGCGTGGAGAACATGTCCACCGTAGACAACGCCCGCGTCCTGCAGTGGACCGACAACGGCACCGCCGACCACCGCTGGACGATCGCCGACGCCGGCGACGGCTCTCACAAGATCCGCAACGTCAACAGCGGCAAACTCCTGGCCATCCAGGGCGGCTCGACCGCGAACGGGGCCCAGGCCGTGCAGGACTCCGACAACGGCGGTGCGGACAACCAGTGGCGGTTCGTGCCGAACGGCGCCCGGCGCATCCAGAACCTGGCCAGCGGGCTGGTGCTGGGCGTGCAGAACATGTCCACCGCCGACGGCGGCCTGGTCATCCAGTGGGGTGACACCGGCACCGCCGACCACCTCTGGACCGCCGTGGTCGACTCGGGCGGCTACCTGCGCCTGCGCAACTCCAACAGCGGCAAGGTGCTCGGCGTGGAGAACGCCGCCACCGCGGCCGGGTCGCGGGTGCTCCAGTGGGCCGACAACGGCACCTCCGACCACCGGTGGCGGCTGCGCCACGGCGCCAACGGCTACTTCCGCATCCAGTGCGCCAACGGCGGCAGGGTCCTCGGCGTCAGCGGCGGCTCCACCGCCCAGGGCGCCCAGGTCGTCCTCGCCGACGACAACGGGGCGAACGACCACCTGTGGCGTTTCGTCTGAGGTGGGAGGGCGTCAGCGCCGCCAGCGGTAATGGGCGTCGGGCAGGTTCTCCTCGTTGCCGCTGCCGTCGCCCTCCGCGACGAGGGTGAAACCGTGCCGCTCGTAGAACCGCCGGGCGCCCGTGTTGCGCTGGAAGACGTACAGGTCGAGCCCGTGGGGGCGCGCCTGCTTGGCGTGGCCGAGCAGCGCGCTCCCGACGCCGCGGTTCCGGGCGCCGGGAGCGAGATACAGGTGGTCGAGCCAGCCGCCGCTCAGGGCCGCGAACCCCGCGACCCGGCCGCGCAGCTCGGCCACCCACACCTGCGACGACGGCAGCACGACGCCGGCGATCCACGCCCGGGTCTCCTCGTCGGAGTGGAGACGGGGCAGGTAGGTCATCTCGGCCCGGGCGGCGAGGAACACCTCGGCGACGTGCCCTGCGTCGCCGGACCCGGCGCGGCGGATCAGCGGCCGGGCATCGTGGGCGGTCATCTCCGCGCTCCTTCCCGTACGGCGGACGGCCGGGCGGCGCCCCTCACGACCCGGCCCCCAGGGCGTCGCGGGCCGCCATCAGGGCGAAGCCGAGCAGGTTGAGGCCCTGCCAGGTCGAGGGGGAGGCGGCGCGTTCGTCGCCGGCGGTCAGGCCGATGCCCCAGATCCGGTCGTACGGGCTGGCCTCGACCAGGATCCGGCCTCCGGTCGCGAGCAGGTAACGCGACAGCTCGGGGTTCTGGCCGAACTTGGCGACGCTGCCGCGGACCACGATGCCGAAGCGTCGGGCGTCCCACACCTGCTCGTCGAAGCCGCGCACGGCCCGGCCGAGCTTCTTGGCCTCGCCGGGATGACCGGCGGCGAGGATCTGCTCGGCGGCCCGGTCGTCGCCGAACAGCCAGGCCTTGTGCGCCATCATGTAGTGCTCGGCGGAGGCGAAGGTGTGACCGTCCTCGGTGAAGGTGACCGGCCACCACTGCGACAGGCAGCCGGGACCGGCGCCTCCGTCCCGGGCGGGCCGGTGGCCCCAGAAGTACAGGTAGCGAAGGGCGCGGCCGGCTCGCTCCGCGGCCACCGCCTCGTCCACACTGCGCGGTAACACGATCTGCTCGGACACGCCCACACCGTGCCACAAAGGGCCTCGTCCCGGCCATCGGGTTTCGGCAGTGCGACGTCCGTCGCGCGGGCGCTTCGCCGCCCGCCGACTCGGGCACCCGCCGACCGGGACCGCGGCGTACGGAGCTGTGCATCGGCCTGCCGTACGCGATGGGCTTCGACCGGGCGGAGCTGCGCGGGGTCGTCGCCTTCGGACTCGCCCTCCTGGAAGCGTGCCGGACGCGGCCGCTTGACGAGGTGTGCGCCCACCCGTCTCCCGGAGTCCGCGCTCTGTTCCCGGTCCCGCACCGCGCGCTGCGCATGCACGGCTACACGTACGTCAACGCGCTGCGCCACCGTTTGCGGTGGCGTCGGAGGGCGCGGCGACGGCTATGGCCGGCAGCCGCGACTCCGGCGAGAAGAGCTCGCATGTCGCACAGGTGCTTGCCTCTTGTCTCGAAGTGACGTTCCTCCCGTGAGCGGGTCTCCCGCTCACGGGAGGAACGTGGGCCGATTCCGCTCGGCCCGCCTGTCGATCAGGGACTCGTGCAGGTGATGCCGGTGGGGGCGGCCGAGCCGCTGCCGTTGGCGGTGAAGCCGAACGTCGTCGAGCCGTTGCCGGCGACGGTGCCGTTGTAGGGGGCGTTCTTGACGGTGACGGCGCCGCTGGTGCCGGTGTTCACGCCGTTCCACAGGCTCGTGATGCTCTGCCCGCCGGCCAGGGTCATCTTCACGGTCCAGCCGTTCAGCGGGGTCGGCCCGTCGTTGCCGACGGTCACCTCGCCCTGGAAGCCGCTGCCCCAGTCGTTGATCCGCTTGTAGGTCGCCGTGCAGGTACCCGGCTGCCCGCCCGGCGTCGGCGACGGGCTGGGGGACAGCGGTGGGCTGGGGGATGGTGTGGGGGACTGCGGCGGCGTCGGGCTCGGCGACGGGGTCGTGTCGCCGCTGACCCGGTACACGACGGTGCCATGGGCCGGCACGCTGGCCGAGATGGTGCCGTTGGTGCCGCTCAGGGTGTTCGTCCACGCGTCACGCAGGATGAACGAGCCGCCGGACATCCCGATCGCGGACGCGGTGGTGCTGATCGTGGTCGTGCTGCCGCCCTGGTTGAACAGAGCGACCGCGACGTCGCCGTTGCCGAGCTTCTTGGCCAGCACACGCCGGGTGCCGTCATTGCTGATCTGGCGTGCCTGCAGACCGAGCGGGTCCTGGTTGATGGCGATCAGGTTCGGGTTCTTCAGGATGGTCTGCGTCGCCGTGTCCATGCTGCGCAGGTCGTTCCCCGCGATCAGGGGGGAGGCCATCATCGCCCAGAGGGCGAAGTGGCTGCGCATCTCCGTGTCGGTCATGCCGCCCCGGCCGACCTCCATCATGTCCGGGTCGTTGAACGCTCCCGGCTTCGCGTACGACGCGAGCGGGACGGTGACGTTGACGATGTTCTGGATGCCCATCGGGTAGCCGTTGGTCTGACCGGTGTCCCACTTGTTGGTGATGTCCTCGGTCGTCCGCCACATGTTGGCGACGTCCCCCCAGTTGCGCTGCGGGCCCGTCTTGGCGTGGATGCTGTTGGGGTTGATGCTGTAGACGATCGGCCGTCCGGTCGCCGCCAGCGCGTCGCGCATCTTGGCGAACGTACGGACCTGGTCGTCGATGGTGCCGCTGGGCGAGCACCAGTCGTACTTCAGGTAGTCCACGCCCCAGGCGGCGAACTGTCTGGCGTCCTGGGTCTCGTGTCCCTGGCTGCCGGTCGCGCCGGGGTAACTGCCGAAGTACTGCGCGCAGGTCTTGTCCACGGGCACCTGGTAGATGCCGAACTTCAGCCCTTTGGCGTGCAGATAGTCGCCGAGGGCCTTCATCCCGCTCGGGAACCGCGACGGATTGCCCTGCAGGTTCCCCGCGGAGTCGCGGGTGGGGTTGAACCAACAGTCGTCGACCACGACGTACTGGTAGCCCAGGTCGCGCAGGCCGGAGCTGACGATCGCGTCGGCCATCTGCTTGATCAGCGTCTCGGATATGTTGCAGCCGAACGTGTTCCAGCTGTTCCAGCCCATGGGGGGCGTGCGGGCCACCCCGTTGTCGAGGGCGGCGGCCTGGTCCTGCAGGGCGATCGGGCCGGCCACGAGAACGCCGGCGGCGAGTAGAGCTCCCAATTTGCGCACGGACCCTCCTTCGGAGTCACGGATGGATGGGGGATCAGCCACAGGGGCCCGTCCTGCCGAAGGGGCCTCGTGGGTGAGCGCCGGGTGCGGTGGCTACCGGTAGGTGATGGCGGACGACGAGTAGACGCAGTTGACGCCGTCGGCGCCGCTGCCGATCCTGGTGGGCTCGCCGCTGGTCACGCCCCTGTACTTGTCGCAGATGACGACCTTCCTGCTCGGGTCGTTGACGATCGTGATCTGTGAGAACCGCGCCGTGTCGCCGTAGTTGGTGTTGATGCCGGCCAGGACCTTGCCGGGTGTGGTCGCGGTGACGTTCTGGATGACGACGTTGCGCTTGTACTGGGTCGAGCAGTTGCCGCAGGAGCGGTACAGCTTGCCGAAGTTCTGCACCTGGAAGTTCTTGATGACCATGGTGCCGGGGCCGTTGTGCTGGAAGACCTTGTCGCTGGCCGCCTTGGCACCGCCGCCGTCGATGGTCATCGTCTGCGACGACGAGGTCCCCTTGAAGGTGGCCGCGTCCTCGCCGACGTCCTCCCACCACACGTTCTGCAGCGTGCAGGTGCCCATGCAGTGGACTCCGTCGGCCGCGGGCGAGCCGATGACGACGTTCTTCAGCACCGCGCCGTTGGCCAGTTTGAAGACGGGGGGCTGGCTTTCGCTCTGGCTGCCGCTGCCCAGGGCGCCGGTGCCGTAGTAGCGCTTCATCCCTCCGTCGAGGGTGCCCGAGACGTTGATGGTGGCGCCGACCGCCTGCTGACCGGTGGGGGACGGCCAGGCGGCCAGGCGCAGGGCGACCGCCGGGGCCGCACCCGGGGCGGTGCCCGCGGACGCGCTGCCGGCCGGAGTCGCCGCGAGAACCATCCCGGCCGCCGAGGCGGCGAACAACGCGGTGCGGAATCGTGCGGATGTGCTCATTCACACTCCATGGGGAGATACGGCGACTACGCCGCCGCATGAGGTGATGCCGGTCGTGGGGAGCTCAGGCCGGTCGGCGCTCCATCGGCGTTCACGAGAGCGACTGGAAGCCGGACCGGGCGGAATCGCGGCCCGATCCGGTTGCGAATGCGACTCTCACGGCGTCACCACCGTGAACCCCTGCCGCGCACCACCGACCCCGGCAGGAGGCCGCTTCGGCACTCAGTGTGGAAACGGTGACGGAACCTGTCAAGGGAATCTCGAATAAGTTTCGAGGAGGCGCAGGGGACATTTTCCTCTGGCCTGTGCCGGTGAGCGACATGACCAGTGAAAGTTTCTCCACTGCCATTCCAGACCGTCTTCTCCGCCTGCGGCTCGCCGATTGCGCGCAGAACGTTACGACGAAAATGTCGTGAAACTTTCACACGCCCCGCTTCGTGATCGACCGGGACCCGGCCCTGATGGGCGCAGGTAGGACAGGCCCCGGCGGATCGAGAGCCGGCGCGAAACAGCCCTCGACCTTGACGAGCCTCCCTCGCGTCGTATTTGCTCCGCCGCACCACCACACACGCTCCGATAGAGAAGGACCGATCCCTGCACGCGAATTGTTAGCGCTAACAGCAGTATTCACCACCTCTGCCGGCTCACGGACTCCGAGCCGCCCGTGTTGCCGCTGACCACTTGGAGACGTGAAACGAACCCCCGGGAGTAAGGATGAAGGTCCCTCGCCTGCGGCTCTGGCTCGCCACCGGGCTCGTCGCCGTGACCGGCGCGGTCGGTGCGCTGACGGCGCCCGCCGCGCACGCGGCCACAGGCTGCCGCGTGGACTACTCGGTCACGAACCAGTGGCCGGGTGGCTTCGGCGCGAACGTGAGCATCACCAACCTCGGTGACCCGATCAACGGGTGGCGGCTGAGCTGGTCGTTCTCCGCGGGGCAGACGATCACGCAACTGTGGAACGGCTCCATGACCCAATCGGGCGCACAGGTCACCGTCGCCGACGCCGGCTACAACGGGGCACTGGCCACCGGCGCGAGCACATCCTTCGGCTTCAACGGCGCCTCAAGCGGCGCCAACCCGGTGCCGGCGAGCTTCACGCTCAACGGCACGGCCTGCACCGGTGGCGTCAACGCTTCGCCCAGCTCGCCCGCGAGCCCGTCTGTGAGCCCTTCGGCCGGCCCGTCATCCCCGGGGACATCGAGCAAGCCCTGTGACCTCTACGCCGCCGGTGGCACGCCCTGCGTGGCCGCGCACAGCACGACGCGGGCGCTCTATCGCTCCTACACCGGCAACCTGTACCAGGTCAGGCGTTCGTCCGACAACGCGACCCGGAACATCGCCGTCCTGGCCGCGGGCGGCGTCGCCAACGCCGCCGCGCAGGACTCCTTCTGCGCCGGCACCACCTGTGTCATCACGGTCGTGTACGACCAGTCCGGGCGGGGCAACGACCTGTGGTACCAGGGACCCGGCGGGGCCGGCGGCAGGGACACCCCCGCGACCGCGACGTCCGAGTCGCTGACGGTCGGCGGCAGCAAGGCCTACTCGCTCTACATCAAG
>NZ_JBDJAW010000062.1 GCF_039649665.1 Microbispora sp. ZYX-F-249
TCCGCTGCTCGACGTCTTCGGCCGCGGGGGAGCGCTGAAGTCCTCCTGGTACGGCGACTGCCTGCCCAGCCGTGACTTCCCCATGCTGATCGACCTCTACCTGCAGGGCCGGCTCGACCTCGACGGGTTCGTCACCGAGACCATCGGCCTCGACCAGGTCGAGGAGGCCTTCGGCAAGATGCACCGCGGGGAGGTGCTGCGGTCGGTCGTGGTCCTCTGATCGGTTTCCGGGAAGCCGGTCCCGAAGGGGGGCGGTGCCGCGTGCAGCGGCGCCGCCCCCGTTTTGTGCTCCGGGTCACATAGGCAAGCCTTACCAAAGTGAGTTATCTTAGGTATGCCTAACCTTCCTGAAGATCCCTGAGAGGCGACCCATGTACGTCTGCATCTGCCGCGCCGTCACCGAGAGCGAGGTGCACGACTGCATCGCCGACGGGGCGAGGACGGCCCGCCAGGTGCGGGATGCCACAGGGGCAGGGGGGGACTGCGCGTCTTGTGTCCGAAAGATCTGTGCGATCCTGAAACGGTCAGAGGACCTGGTCACCAGCGCATAGATCGAGGAAGCTTATGCAGGGCGACAAAGAGATCATCGCGCTGCTCAACGAGCAGCTCACCTCCGAGCTGACCGCCATCAACCAGTACTTCCTGCACGCGAAGCTGCAGGAGAACTGGGGATATACGAAGCTCGCCGCCATCACGCGGGCGGAGTCCATCGACGAGATGCGGCACGCGGAGGAACTCACCGACCGGATTCTGTTCCTGGAGGGTCTGCCGAACTACCAGAAGCTCAACACCCTGCACATCGGCCAGAGCGTCAGGGAGCAGCTTCAGGCGGACCTCGAGCTGGAGCTGGGCGTGGTCAGGCGGCTGCGGCCGGGGATCGCCCTCATGCGGGAGCGCGGAGACATCACCTCGGCGACGCTCTTCGAGCGCATCCTGGCCGACGAGGAGCACCACATCGACTACCTGGAGACCGAGCTCGGTCTTCTGGAGAGCCTGGGCGAGCAGCTGTACCTGCAGCGGTACGCCGAGCCGCCGTCGTCCTCCTGAGCCGTCGTTCCCCGGGGTTTCACGGGAATTCAGATGGACAACGCCCGCCGTCATCGTTTCGGCGGGCGTTTTTCATACCCTCATCCGATTTCCTGCGACGATGTTCTAAATGGTCGAGAATGGGGTAGAAGATCGCGTCGCATGCGTGCTGACTATCCCGGATTTATCAGTGTTTGCCCAGGTCAATTGATGGGTCAACGACAAGTCAAAAGGCGCGCTGTAGCCGGGAAACGATCGCTTAAGGTCCTACGATCGCACCATGACCTGCGTACTTCTCGCCGAGGATGACACCTCGATATCCGAGCCGCTGGCGCGTGCCCTGCGCCGGGAGGGCTATCAGGTGGAGGTGAGCCCGGATGGCCCGCAGGCCCTGGAGAGGGCCTTGTCGGGGGGCGTCGACCTGATTGTTCTCGACCTCGGCCTTCCAGAGATGGACGGGCTGGAGGTCGCGCGCCGCATCCGCGCGGAGGGGCACGGGACTCCGGTCCTGATCCTCACCGCCCGCGTCGACGAAGTCGACACCGTCGTCGGCCTCGATGCCGGGGCCGACGACTACGTGACCAAGCCGTTCCGCCTGGCGGAGTTGCTCGCCCGCGTGCGGGCCCTGCTCCGGCGCGGAACATCGGAGACCCCGGTGGTGCAAGGCGTCCGCATCGACGCCGACTCGCGCCGGGCCTGGATGGGAGACAAGGAACTGCACCTGACCACCAAGGAGTTCGACCTGCTGCGCGTGCTCGTACGGGACGCCGGCAAGGTCGTCACCCGCGAGCAGATCATGCGCGAGGTGTGGGACACGAACTGGTGGGGGTCGACGAAGACACTGGACATGCACATCTCGTGGCTGCGCCGCAAGCTCGGCGACGACGCGGCGAAGCCGCGGTACATAACGACAGTCCGAGGGGTCGGCTTCCGTTTCGAGCGCGAGTAGCCGCCGTGGGGCGGTTGCCGGGGAGGGGCTAGCACGTGCGCCGGCGCCTGCTTTCCTCCATGCTGCTCGTCGCGGTCATCGCGGTACTGCTGTTAGGCGTGCCCCTGGGCGTGGTCGTCGTGCGCTTGATCAACGACGAGGTCGCCCAGGAGCTCAGGACGGACGCGAACCGGCTGCTGCTCGGAGTGGAGTACTCCGTCAGCCAGCGGCAGGAGATCAGTCCCGACCAGCTCGCGCGGAACTACCCGGACCGGTACCTCCAGGTGTTCGTCCGCGGGAATCCGCCGATCGTCGTGGGTGCGCCTCCTCCGGCGGGCCGCGACCTGACCGAGGAGGCGCGTTCCGAGAACGGATACGTACGCGTCAGCCGTGACGCGGCCCAGATCCAACAGGACACCCAGGCGCGGCTGGTGCTCATCATGGCGCTCGCCGTCGTGGCCCTCGGGGCCGCGATCGGGCTGGCGACGTTCACCTCGCGTCGCCTGAGCCTGCCACTCCAAGATCTCACCAGGATCGCGGAGCGGCTGGGCTCGGGCGACGCCAGGCCGAGCAGGCACCGCTACGGCATCCCGGAGCTGGATCTCGTGGCCGAGGTGCTGGACCGCAGCGCGCTGCGGATCTCCGACCTGCTCGCGCGGGAGCGCGAGTTCGCGACCGACGCCTCCCACCAGCTGCGTACACCGCTGACCGGGCTGAGCATGCGCCTGGAGGAGATCGTCGCGGCGGCCGACCAGCCCGAGGTGGTCCGCGAGGAGGGCGAGGCGGCCGTGGTGCAGGTCGAGCGGCTGACGGCGGTGATCGACGAGCTGCTGGCCGCCGCCCGCAGGCAGCGGCACGCCCAGGCGGAGCCGATCGACGTGGACGACGTGGTAGGGCAGCAGATCGTCGAGTGGGAGCCCGCGTTCCGCCGGGCCCACCGGTCGCTGGTGCTCGCGGGCGACCGCGGCCTGCGCGCCCTCGGCACGACCGGCGGGCTCAGCCAGGTGCTGTCCACCCTGCTGGAGAACTCCCTCAAGCACGGCGACGGCGTGCTGACGATCAACACATCGAGTACGGGCAGGTCTGTGGTGATCGAGGTGGCCGACGAGGGCCCGGGCATCCCGGAGGCCCTCGGCCACCGGGTGTTCGAGCGGAGTGTGAGCGGAGGAGGCGGCACGGGCCTGGGGCTCACCCTCGCCCGCGCGCTGGTGGCGGCCGACGGCGGTCGGCTGGAGCTCGTCAAGCGCCGCCCGGCGACCTTCGCCATCTTCTTACGCCACACCCGGGACAACGACCGTCACCGGGTGGTGAGCGGCCCCGCGTGACGGGGTTTCAGCGGGTGGTGAGGGGGTCGGCCTGTGCCTTCACCTCGGGGTGGGGCCGTACGCCGGCCCCCTCCACGCTTTCCTCGGCCAGTTGAGGGGCCGCCAGGAACACCCACTTCTTGTACGACCAGAGGCGGAACAGCGTGCCGAGGGCCAGACCGACCGCCTGGGCGATGTTGTAGCTCAGCGTGTCATGCAGGCCCAGTGTGTACGTCACGAAGCCGATGGTGATCAGCGAGGGCAGCAGCCCGATGCCGTTGAGCAGGAAGAACAGGACGTACTCGCGCGCCAGGCCGCTCTGCTCCCGATGGCGGTAGGTCCAGAAGCGGTTGCCCATGTACGCGAACGTGGCGGCGACGATCGTGGCCACGACCTTCGAAAACAGCGGGCCCATGCCGACGCCGAACCGCAGCAGGTTGGTGCCGCCGAAGTCGATGACGAACGCGATCGCGCCCACCGTGCCGAACTTGAGCAACTCATGGATGAGCGCGGCGAACCGCTGGTAGGCGCTTCGAAGAAACTGCACGTCCCGCACGGTCCTTCCTGTTCAGCGGCCATGGTCGGCGGCGAGGTCTTCTCAGGCTACCGGTAGGAGGCACAAATCGGGGTCTTGCCGCAACCTTGGCCCGCTTCGTCCCAGGTCACCAAAGAACATTTCAAGAAAAATCCTGCTATGTGGGATGAGGGGGCGGTCTTCGCACTACGCTCTCGCCCGACCAGGATCACTTCGTTCGGGGGGCGCGCCCGTTCTGGAGGGGTGGCCTTTCATCGTGTTGCGGACAATCACGACCCTCGGTCTCGGCCTCGTCCTGCTCGCGGGGTGTGGGACCGAGGGCGTGCGCGAGACCCCGGCCGGCCCCGGTGACACGTCCCCGCCGACCGTCGAGGTCACCACCGCCGAGGCGCAGGCCGCCTTCGACGGCCTCGGCGATCTCGCCGGAGCCTGGCGGGACCAGGACTGCGCCAAGATCGAGTACCTCACGACCGGCGTGGAGAGCACCATCGGCGGCCGCGTCTGCGCGGCCGCGCGCGAGGGTCTCGCCGTGCCCGGCCGGCCCGCCTACCGGGATCCGGAGTTCCTGCTGCCCGCCCGGCAGGAGGGCGAGGACGGCGCCTGGTTCGCCGTGCTCGCCAGGAAGCCCAAGCCCGTCTACCTGGTCTTCGTCCGCGCGGACGGCCGCTGGCGGCTCGCCGCCGGGCCGATCCCGGTCGTGGGCGAAGCACCCGGCGTCGAGGGCGAGGTGACCGACGCCGCGGCCGACCCGGAGGCGGCCGTCGGCGCACGGCTCGCGCCGACCAGGCACGTGGCGTTCCTGACCGATCCCGCCGGGGTGAACGGAAAGGGGGTCAGCGGGGTGCGCTTCGCCTCCGGCGACCCCATGCGCGGCCTTCTCGCGGAGCTGGTCGGCGCTCCCGGCAGGGCCCGCCCCGATCACCTGTCCGCGGACGTGCGCATCGAGGGGCCGGCCCGCGCGCTCGCGCTGCCCGGCGGCGGGTCGCTGGTGTTCCACGCGCTGCGCGTCGTCTTCACCCAGAAACCCGGCTCCGGTCGTTCCTCCCTGGCGCATCCCCGCTATCGCGCCGCGGACGTACGCGCCTTCACGGGCGGCACGCCCAAGTCCGTCACCGGCAGTGAGATCCTCGTGCTGGCCACCAAGGTGGCGAAGGACAACACGATGACGACGGTCGGCCTGCGCCGGGTCCTCGCCGATCTCACGGCGGATTCCGGTGAGGGCTCCGGCTGACGGTTCTCCGCGGGCAATAGGTAGGCTGACGTGTCGTGAACAGCCCGAACGTTCCCCCTTCGAAGCCCGTGACCCCGCCCGTGGTGGGCATGGTCGGCGCGGGCCAGCTCGCGAGGATGACGCAGCAGGCGGCGATCGCGCTCGGCGTCGACCTGCGCGTGCTCGCGAACACCCGTGACGAGAGCGCCGCCAAGGTGATCGTGGACACCCGGCTCGGCGACTACCGCGACCTGGCAGACCTCCGGGAGTTCGCCAAGGGGTGCGACGCCGTCACCTTCGACCACGAGCACGTGCCGACCGAGCACATCCGGGCCCTGGCCGCCGAGGGGCACGCCGTGCACCCCGGGGCCGACGCCCTGGTCCACGCGCAGGACAAGGCGGTCATGCGGGAGCGGCTCACCGCGATCGGCGCGCCCTGCCCGGCCTGGGCCCGGGTGAGCGACGTGGCCGGCGTCGAGGCGTTCGCCGGGGAGCACGGCTGGCCGGTGGTGCTGAAGGCCGTACGCGGCGGCTACGACGGCCGGGGCGTGTGGGTCTGCGCCTCGCCCGAGGAGGTGCGCGAGGCGCTCGCCACCGGTGTCGAGATGCTGGCCGAGGCGTTCGTCCCGTTCGAGCGGGAGGTCGCCGTGCTGGTCGCCCGGTCCCCGCACGGTCAGGGCGTCAGCTATCCCGTGGTCGAGACGGTCCAGAAGGACGGCATCTGCGTCGAGGTCATCGCGCCCGCGCCGGACATGAGCGAGGAGGAGGCGGCCGACGCCCAGCGCGTCGCGCTCACGATCGCCCGCGACCTCGGCGTGACCGGGCTGCTCGCGGTCGAGATGTTCGTCACGAAAACCGGGCTCGTGGTCAACGAGCTGGCCATGCGCCCGCACAACAGCGGCCACTGGACGATCGAGGGCGCCCGCACCTCGCAGTTCGAGCAGCACCTGCGGGCCGTGCTCAACCTGCCGCTCGGGTCGCCGTCGATGGCCGCGCCGGTCGTCGTCATGGCGAACCTGCTCGGCGGGCCCGACCCCGACGTCTACTCCCGGTACGAGCACGTGATGGCCAACGACCCGGGCATCAAGATCCACTTCTACGGCAAGGACGTCCGCCCCGGCCGCAAGATCGGGCACGTCACCGCCCTGGGGACCGACCTGGACGAGGTGCGGGCCCGCGCTCAGCACGCCGTCACCTGCCTGAAAGGACCTGCCGATGCCTGACGTCGGGCCTGCTGTCGGGATCGTCATGGGGAGCGACTCGGACTGGCCGGTGATGCGCCAGGCCGCCGAGGCGGTCGCGGAGTTCGGCGTGTCCTTCGAGGCCGACGTGGTGTCGGCGCACCGCATGCCCGCGGAGATGATCGAGTACGGCTCCCGCGCCGCCGGCCGCGGGCTGAAGGTGATCATCGCGGGTGCGGGCGGCGCCGCGCACCTGCCGGGCATGCTGGCCTCGGTCACCCCGCTGCCCGTGATCGGCGTCCCGGTGCCGCTCAAATACCTGGACGGCATGGACTCGCTGCTGTCGATCGTCCAGATGCCGGCCGGGGTGCCCGTGGCGACCGTCGCCGTCGGCGGGGCCCGCAACGCGGGACTGCTCGCCGTACGGATCCTGGCGGCGTCGGACGAGGGGCTGCGGCGGCGGATGGAGGAGTTCCAGGCCGCCCTCCGGGACCAGGCGCACGCCAAGGGCGAGCGGCTGCGCGCCGAGGCGGCCCAACTCGGCCGGTAACGGACTCGGCCGGTAGGCGGCTCGGTCGGTGGCGACCCGGCCGGCAGGCGGCTCGGTCAGGGGCGGCCGAGGGCGTGGTAGTCCCAGCCGGCGTCCCGCCAGGTCTCCGCGTCGAGCGCGTTGCGGCCGTCGACGACGACACGCGTCGCGACGGCCGCTCCCAGCTCCTCGGGGTCGAGGGTGACGAACTCCTGCCACTCGGTGAGCAGCAGCACGACCTCGGCCCCCCGGGCGGCTTCCATGGCCGATTCGGTGTACCCGAGGTGGGGATGGGCCGCCCGCGCGTTCGGCAGGGCCACCGGGTCGTAGACCGTGACCTGCCCGCCCTGCTCGGCGATCTTCACGGCCACGTCGAGCGCCGGCGAGTCGCGGATGTCGTCGGAGTTGGGCTTGAACGCCGCTCCCAGCACCGCGACCCTGCGGCCGTCGAACGCCCCGCCCAGGATGTCGCGGGTGAGGTCGACCGTCCGGGTGCGGCGCCGCATGTTGATCTCGTCGACCTCGCGGAGGAAGGCGAGCGCCTGCGCGGCGCCCAGCTCCTCGGCCCTGGCCGTGAACGCCCTGATGTCCTTCGGCAGGCAGCCGCCGCCGAAGCCGAGGCCGGGGGCGAGGTACCTGCCGCCGATCCGCTCGTCGTACGACAGCGCCTGCGCCAGCTGCGTGACGTCGCCGCCGGCGGCCTCGCAGACCTCGGCCATGGCGTTGATGAACGAGATCTTCGTGGCAAGGAACGCGTTGGCGGCCGACTTCACCAGCTCGGCCGTGGCGAAGTCGGTCACCACGATCGGGACCTCGCCCAGCGGCGCGTAGACGTCCCGCAGCACCTTCTCGGCCCGCTCGGAGGCGACCCCGAGGACGATCCGGTCGGGGCGGAGCGTGTCCTGCACCGCGAAGCCCTCACGCAGGAACTCGGGGTTCCAGGCCAGCTCCACCTGCATGCCGGCGGGCGCGAGCCGTACGAGCTTGTCCGCGAGGCGCTCGGCGGTGCCGACCGGCACCGTGGACTTGCCCACGACCAGGCACTCGCGGTCGAGGTGGGGGGCCAGCGACTCGACGACCGCGTCGAGATAGGAGACGTCGGCGGCCTGCCCGCCCTTCTTCTGGGGAGTGCCCACGCAGATGAAGTGGACGTCGCCGAACCTCGCGGCCTCCTCGTAGGAGGTGGTGAAGCGCAGCCTGCCGGAGTCAAGGTTGCGGCGGAGGAGCTCCGCGAGGCCGGGCTCGTGGATCGGCAGCTCACCGCGCTGCAGCCGTTCGACCTTGCTCTGGTCCACATCCAGACCGAGCACTTCGAAGCCCAGTTCGGCCATGCACGCCGCGTGCGTAGCACCCAGGTATCCGGTCCCCAGCACAGTGAGGCGGTACGGCACGGCATGCTCCCCTCTTACCGACTCTTTGTGATCTGGCATGGTACCGGCCCAGTCAACTGCCCTGTGAGCCACCTGGGCAAACCGGCGCCTTGGCCCCCACGGTACGGCTCTCGGCCCGCCTGGTCGACGCCCACGCGGCCGGTTGCCCGCCCCTGTCAGGGAGTTCTGTCAAGGAGGCTGCCGTACTGACTGGTAACTTTCTAGTCGGACGTCCTAGTATCGCGCTATGAGCTTCCCTCTCTACGCGCCCGCTGAGGAGCACGACATGCTCCGCGAGACGGTCCGGGCCCTCGCCGACGAGAAGATCGCCCCGCGTGCCGCGGCGGCCGACGAGAACGAGGAGTTCCCCTGGGAGGTCTACAAGGACCTCGTCGCGGCCGACCTGCACGCCGTCCACATCCCCGAGGCGTACGGCGGGGCGGGTGCGGACGCGCTCGCGACCGTGATCGTGATCGAGGAGGTCGCCCGCGCGTGCGCCTCGTCCTCGCTGATCCCGGCCGTCAACAAGCTCGGCACCGTCCCCCTGCTGCTGTCGGCCTCCGAGGAGCTCAAGCAGCGTTACCTGACGCCGGTCGCGCGCGGGGAGGCCATGTTCTCCTACGCCCTGAGCGAGCCGGAGGCGGGCTCGGACGCCGCCTCGATGAAGACCAGGGCCGTGCGCGACGGCGACCACTACGTGCTCAACGGCACCAAGATGTGGATCACCAACGCCGGCGTGTCGGAGTACTACACGGTCATGGCCGTGACCGACCCCTCGGCCGGCGCCCGGGGCATCTCCGCGTTCGTGGTGGAGAAGGACGACGAGGGCGTGTCGTTCGGCCCCAAGGAGAAGAAGCTCGGCATCAAGGGCTCGCCGACCCGCCAGGTCATCCTGGAGAACGTCCGCATCCCGGCCTCACGGATGATCGGCGAGCCGGGCACCGGCTTCAAGACCGCGCTGGCCACGCTCGACCACACCCGCGTCACGATCGCCGCGCAGGCGCTCGGCATCGCCCAGGGCGCGCTCGACTACGCGGTCGGGTACGTCAAGGAGCGCAAGCAGTTCGGCAAGCCGATCGCCGACTTCCAGGGCCTGCAGTTCATGCTCGCCGACATGGCCATGAAGCTGGAGGCCGCCCGGCAGCTCACCTACGCCGCCGCGGCCAAGTCGGAGCTGGCCATGAACGGCACCCCGGTCAAGGACCTCACGTTCTTCTCCAGCGCCGCCAAGTGCGCCGCCTCCGACGCCGCAATGGAGATCACCGTCGACGCCGTCCAGCTCCTCGGCGGGTACGGGTACACGCGCGAGTTCCCGGTCGAGCGCATGATGCGCGATGCCAAGATCACCCAGATCTACGAGGGCACCAACCAGATCCAGCGCATGGTCATGGCCCGCCAGCTGTTGAAGTAGCCCCCGAGGAGTCAGATCTCCCGCCGGGTCTGCAGCGCGGTCTCCAGATTGTTCAGGTAGACGCCGCGGTTCGGGTGCCCGGCGGGGGGTGCTGTGGACCGCCTGGTGGAGGTGCCGGATCGCCTCGTCCGGGTCCGTCGTCGCTCCGGTGCGGTCGAACCGGGAACCCAGCGCGCCCGACAGGTCGGACAGGCACACGGCACGGTTGGAGTGATCGGCGGGAGTGGTGCTCAGGATGCGCCGCCACAGCCGAATCGTGGCCGACAGCATGCCCTGATCATCCGTGTCGCGTACCCACACGAGGAGTTCTGTCGCGGTGGGCACCGCTTGTTCGGCCAGGACGGGCAGCAGCGGTTCGGGCAGGAACTCACGGCCGTGCATGAATCGGGGAGTGAACACCTCGACGCCGTTCATGAAGCAAGGGGTGAACAGGTCGATCCAGGCCTCCAGAGCCGCACGATCCCGTCCTTCGGGCAGGGCCAGCCAGCGGTACCAGTGCAGCCGGCCGAGCAGATGCATCACCGGCAGATCGGTCGCGTCGCCGCGGAGGGTCGCGACGAGTTGCTCGGCTTGGGCGACAGCGGCCTTCTCCAGCGCCGGCGACAGGTCCCGTTTGGCGCTGATCCGTTCCAGCCTCGCCTGTAACGCTTCTAGGAGATCTTCCCGTTCTCTCATGGACCCTCTCCTGATTCGCGTACTGAGGGGGGCGCTAATGCCATGTTCGGCACATAAAAAGTGCTTTCGCTGATATGGTCACCATCCTCCATTCAACGCCCCTTGTGGGCCTCCGTGTCGAGGCGCGGGAGAAGGGATGAATAGGCGCGCGAGAAAACCCGCCGGACCACCAGCCGAATCGCCGGCGGCCTGGCATAGGTGCTCGAGGCCGCGCACCCACCGCTCGCTCCCTCGGCCACGGAACTTGGTGCGGTGCACCCAACCCCGCTCATCCTCGAAGAGCCATCCCTGGGGGCAGTGGACATTCGGCACAGTCTTGACGGTGGTCAAAAAACTGCCATAGCTTCGGGACGTTCGGCGTTCACAGGACCCCCTCCTCTCCAGGGAACGGAGCTTTCGTGCCTCGACGCCTCCTTCGCATTTCCGCCGTCGCCAGCTCTCTCGCCCTCGCTGCGGCCGCCCTGACCGGACCCGCCGGGGCCGCGACGGACACGCGGACCGGCACCACCGCTGCGGTCACCACCCCCTCGCACCTGTCCGGCACCCTCGCCGACGGCGCCACCTGGATCGCCGACGTACCCGCCGACTGGAACGGCACGCTCCTGCTGTTCAGCCACGGCTATGGTCCGCCCGTCGCGCAGAACGCGCCCTCCGACGAGGCTCGTACGGCCCTTCTCGCGGAGGGTTACGCACTCGCCGGTTCCTCGTTCGACCCGCAGGGCTCGTGGTGGGCGCTGAACAGCGCCGAACGCGACCAGTTCGCCACCCTCGACGCCTTCAGCCGTACGGTCCGCCGGCCGTCCCGCACCCTGTCGGTCGGGCTGTCCATGGGCGGCCTGGTCAACGCCCAGATCGCCCGCGACGGAGCCGGCCGCGTCGACGGGGCACTCGGGCTGTGCAGCCTCGTCGCGGGCGGCGTCGACCTGGACGACTACCAGTACGACGCCGAGTACACGATCGCCTCGCTGCTGCTGCCGGGCCAGGACGTGCGGCTCACCGGGTTCGCCGACGCCGCGGACGCCGCCGCGACGGCGCAGCGGCTGACCGACGCCGTGATCGCCGCGCAGGCCACCCCGCAGGGACGGGCCAGGATCGCGCTAGCCGCCGCCTACCTCAACCAGAGCGACTGGGCGCCCGGCCAAGACCCGCCCGCGGCCGACGATCCCGAGGGGCAGGAGGCCCAGCAGTTCGCCTGGCTCTCCCAAGGGGTGCTGGGGTTCATCGAACACGGCCGCTGGTCCATCGAGCAGTCCGCCGGGGGCAACACGTCCTGGAACGCCGGGCTCGACTACGCGGCGCTGCTGCGCGACTCCGAGCACGCCGGCCAGGTGCGGGCGCTGTATCGCAAGGCCGGCCTCGATCTGCGCGCCGACCTGGCCACCCTGACCCGCGGCGCCCGCCTGCGCGCCGACCCGGAGGCGCGGCGCAGGCTGCAGGCGTCCTCCACCGCCGGTCAGGGCCTCGCGGTGCCGCTGCTCAACCTGCACACCATCGCCGACGAGCTCGTCCCGGTGCAGCAGGAGGCGGCGTTCGCCGAACGGGTCCGGGCGGCAGGCGACGATCGGCTGCTCCGGCAGGCGTACGTCGCGCGCCAGGGTCACTGCGCGTTCACCACCGCGGAGATCGTCGCGGGTGTGCGGGCGATCGACAGGCGGGTCACGACCGGCCGCTGGGGCGACCTCGCCGGACCCGCCGTCCTGCAGCGCTCCGCTCTGTCGCTGAACCTCGGCGGGGCCGCCTTCGTCCGCTATCGGCCCAGCCGCCTCGTCGGCGGCCGGCACTCCTGACTGATCGGCCGGCGGAGGCCGGTTTGATCTCCGTCGAACGGATCGAATCAGAAGAATTCGGGGCAAATGTGATCCCAATGTCATAAAGATCCGCCATCGTGGGAGGAGTGCGGACGTGGCTCGGTGATCAGGTGAGGAAACGGCTGGGCACGTTCAATCTGATCGGGCCCTCCATCGCGCAGTGCGCCGTGGGCGCCGCGCTGGCCTGGATCGTCGCCGTTCATCTGCTCGGCCACGACTACCCCCTCTTCGCGCCCATCTCCGTGATGATCTGCGTGGGCATAGGGCTCGGCCGGCGGCTGCGCAGGCTGGCCGAGCTGGTGGTCGGCGTCAGTCTGGGGGTGGGCGTCGGCGACCTGCTGGTCTCCTGGATCGGCTCGGGTCCCTGGCAGCTGGCGCTCGTGATCGCGCTGGCGATGACCGTCGCGTGGCTGTTGAACAGCAGCGAGCTGTTCGTGTCGCAGGCCGGGTCGTCCGCGGTGCTGGTCGCCATGCTGGTGCCGGGCGTGGACGGCGGCGGGCTGGACCGGATGGCCGACGCGCTCACCGGCGGCATCGTCGGCATCGCCGCGGTCGCCCTGCTGCCCGCCAGCCCGCTCACCATCGCGGGCAAACACCTGTCCGGAGTGCTGGACGCCTTCTCCACCGTGCTGGAACAGGCGGCGGAGGCGATCGAGAAGGGCGATGCGGACCTGGCCGCCGAGGCACTGGAGTGCGGGCGCAGGACCCAGACCGCGGTCGAGGAGTTCGCGGCGGCGCTGGAGAACAGCAAGGAGATCATCAGGATCTCGCCGCTGCGCTGGCATCACCGGGCCAGGCTGGCCGGATACCAGACCGCCGCCGTTCCGGTGGACCTGGCGCTGCGCAACGCGCGGGTGCTGGTCCGCCGTACGCTCGCGGCGATGGGGGAGCCCAGCCCGCCGCCGGTCGCGCTGGCCGAGGTGCTGCGCGAAGTCTCGGAGGCGGCGCTGCTGCTCCAGCTCGAACTGGGGGCCGGGCGCGAACCGATGCTGGCCAGGCAGGCGCTGCTCGCCGTGGCCGCACGGGAGCGGCCCAAGAACCTGGGCTTCTCGGCGAACGTCATCATCGCGCAGTTGCGCTCCATCGCCGTCGACCTGCTGGAGGCGACGGGGATGGATCACGACGAGGCCTCGGCCGCGCTGACCCCGCTGAACGAGCTGAGCGACGAGAGCATGCGCGGCTGAGGCGGCGCGGACCGGATCGGCAGGTGCGCGTTTCACCCGTTCGTGCCCGAGGTCGTCGAGGTCCGGCAGGCCGACGATTCGGACGAGCCGCCCTCCATCGCGGTCAGTGCGGGCAGGCGTCGTGGCAGCCGCCGAAGCGCCCGGTGTCCGGTGGGGTGAAGCGGCTCTCCTGTGTCCCCCGCACCGCCTCGGTCATCGCCTTCTTCCAGATGAGGCCGGGAATCGATGTTCCTCCGACGCGGTCGTAGTGACGGCCGCCGATGGTGACGTCGGCCAACGGGTAGCGGTGCGCGCCGCGCGTGTCGCCGAGGCTGACGGCCGAGGCAAGACCGGGGGTGTAACCGGCGTACCAGGCGGTGCGGAAGCCGTCCCCCTCGCCGGGCATGCCCGCCGCGTCGCGGCCGATGCCCTTGAGCGTGCTCTTCGCCAGGACGTCCGACAGCACGCCGGTGACCGCGTCGGCGACCGCCGGGTCGAGGACCTGCTCGCAGTGCGCCGGGAAGGGGCGCCCGGCGCCCGAACTGTCGCGGATCTCCGTGATCACCCTCGGCTCGCAGAAGCGCCCGCGGGCGGCGAGGCTCGCGTACGAGTTGGCCACCGAGACGGGATCGGCCTCGGTGATGCCGAGCGTGAACGACTCGAACTCCCGAAATGGCTTCCCATCGCCGCTCCTCAACCCGAGCCGCAGGGCCATCTTGACGGTTTCACACAGGCCGACCTTCTCCTCTAATCGCATGTAGAAGGTGTTCACCGCGTCCCGGGTGCCGGATCGCAGGGTGACGAACCGGTCTCCGCCCTTCTTCCGGTTGTGGATGCCGTGGGTCGGATCCCCGACGGCCCGGCCCGCGCAGTCCTTGAACGTCGCGTAGTCCCGGGCGCGGTACTCGTCCCCGACGTAGAAGCCGTCGTCGTATCGCAGACCGGCGGCGAGCGCGGCGGCCAGGGTGTAGGGCATCGCGGTAGTGCCCTGCTGGAAGCCCGATCCGTCGGCAGGGTCCCTGCTGGCGGCCATGGCCCTGATGGCGCCTTCCCCAGGAGCGATCATGACCTGGGTGGCGAGTTGCGAGTCCTCGCGGTGAACGTAGGCGTCCACGGCCCGCTGCGCGGCCCGCTGGAGCCGCCGGTCGATGGTCGTCTGGATCGTCAGCCCGTCGCGGGTGAGCAGTTGCGGGTCCGCGGCGAGGAGCCGCTGTCCGACGTACCGGCAGAGGTAGGGGTATCCGCTGTGCGTGCAGTCACCGGACCACTCCTCGATGACGGCGCCCTCGGCGTCCAGCAGCACGCTTTCGCGGGCCACGGGGGACGAGGGGGCCGCGGTGGTGGAAGCCGAGGCCACGGCGGTGGCACCGGCCGCCGCAGGTCGCTCGCCTGCGCCGTCCGGACGTAACAACAGCAGAACCGCGGCAAACGCGGCCACCAGGGCGACGCCCAGCAAAATCAGAATCGCTTTCATCGTTGGCTCCCCCAGAAAACACCTGATGCGATTCTGAATCATCGTCGGAACGACGAAGCACGGACAACTGGCAGAATCGCGCGGCGTTCCGGGGGCGGGGGTATCACCGGAAATCGCATGCGCGTGCCCTGCCGGTGAATGTCGCCCGCCGGATCACGCTGGTCGCCATTTCCACCGTGGCGTCGATCATCGCCCATCACCGGTACGGTGAGCGAAATGCGAACGCGTTCGGAGGCGGCGGTGGTGTCCCGGGTGGCCAGTTGGCTGGGACTGGCCGGTCACCTGTGCACGTTGCCGTTGTACTTGGCGAGCGGGCTGGTCGCCCCACTCTGGGCGATCATCGTCCTTCTCGTGGTGTGGGCGGGGCTGGTCGGCGTGGCCGTGTTGGCCGTGCGCAGGCGCCGCGCCTGGGGCCTGGCGGTGCCGTTGCTCGGCGTCGGCGTGTGGCTGGCCGGCGTCTCGGCCGGGGAGGCGTTCCTTGGCTGGACGGCCTGACCACCGCTCCTCCGCCCGGCCCCAAGGCCAGGGAACACGCACACAGGAACACGCACAACAGGCCGCGCGGCCGATACACGGCGGCGTGTAGCCGGCGTATATACCGCGCTCAAAGGTCGTTCCTAGCGTGGAGGGCGACCCGCCCGACCGACCGGGGATGAGGACGCCCGTGGCCTATCTCTTCGCCTTCTGCCGGCTGCTCACGGGGATCGTCTTCCTCATGTCCGCCGTGAGCAAGCTGCGTGGGCGGGCGGCGTACGAGGAGTTCACGGCGGCCGCTCGCGACCTCACGCGCATACCGGCCCGGCGCGCCGGGCCCGTCGCGGCGATCGTCGTCGCCGCCGAGGCCGCCGTCGCCCCGCTGCTGGCCTGGGGGCCCACCGTGCTCGCCGGCTTCTGCGTCGCGCTGGGGCTGCTCGCGGCCTTCACCGTGGCCATGGCCGCCGCGCTGCGGCGCGGCCGGCGGGTCCCCTGCCGCTGCTTCGGCGCCTCCGCCGTTCCGGTCGGTCTCGGTCATCTCACCCGCAACGCCGTGCTCGTCGCCGCGGCGGCGGCCGGAGCGGTTCTGGCCGGAGCCGAAGCGGTCGCGGCCGGGAGCGGAGCCGTCCTCGCGGACCTCGGACCGGCGGGGCTCGCCGCGGTCGCGCTCGCGGCCGGAGCCACGGCGGTCCTGCTGTCGGCGACCGCTGAGATCGCCGGTCTGTTCACCAGTACACCCTGACGGAGGTAGTCCCCCATGCCGTTCCTGACAGCGCTCGTGCTGGGCGTCGGCGTCCTGTGCCTGATCGACCTGGTGCTGACGGTCGGCGTGATCCGGCGGTTGCGGGAGCACCAGGCGATGCTGTCGGCGCGACCGGTGGCGTCCCCGCCGATCGTGCTCCCGCCCGGTGCGACGATCGGCGGTTTCTCCGCTGTGAGCACCGACGGCGTCCACGTCTCCGACGGGACGCTGACCGAACCGGTCCTCGTCGGCGTCTTCTCGCCCGACTGCTCCGCCTGCCACGACCGCCTCCCGGAGTTCGCCGAGCGCGCGCGGACGTACCCGGGAGGACGTGGCAACGTGCTCGCCGTGCTCGTCGGTACGGAGGAGGAGGTGGCGGAACAGCGGCGGACGCTGGAGCCGGTCGCCCTGGTGCTGATCGAGGAGTACGGCACCGGCCTGACGGAGGCGTTGCAGGTGAAGGGCTTCCCGTCCCTCGCCCTCGTCGACGAGCGTAAGAGGGTCGTCGCGAGCGGGACCACTATCGAAGACCTCGGCAAAATCCCCGCGCACGCGTGACGAGCCAAGCGCGGGGCCATGCCGGAGCGCGGGCGGTGGTGACCGCTCTCGGCCTGGCCTGGCGGGCGAGCAGGAGGCTGACGGCCGCCTTCGCCGCCCTCAGCATGCTCATGGCCGCCCTGCCGGTGACGATCGCCTGGTGCACCAAGCTGGTGCTCGACGAGATCGCCGACGGCCGGCCCGAGGTCGGCGCGACCGCGGTCCTGGGCGCCGCGCTCGCCGGGTGCGGGGTGCTGACGGCGCTCGGACCACAGGTCGTCCAGTACGTCAGGGACGAGAGCGGGCGCATGGTCGGCCTCGTCGCCCAGGATCGTCTCTTCCGGGCCACCGAGGGGTTCGTCGGCCTCGCCAGGTTCGAGGACCCCGCGTTCCTCGACCGGATCCGGATGGCGCAGCAGTACGGCGGGGCCACCCCGGGCATGGTGGTCTCCGCCGCCCTGGGCGGTGCCAGGACGATCCTGACCGGTGCCGGGTTCCTCGTCTCCCTTGTGACGATAAATCCGTGGATGGCCGTCCTCGTGGTGGGCGCGGCGGCGCCGTCTCTGGCCGCGGAGCTCTGGCTGTCCCGGCGGCGTGCCGCGATGCTGTGGGGTATCGGCCCGGTCGAGCGCCGCGAGTTCTTCTTCGGCGAGCTTCTCGTCAACGTGCGGGCGGCCAAGGAGCTGAGGCTCTTCGGCATCGGGGCGCACCTGCGCGGGCTGATGAACGCCCAGCGGCGGGCCGCGAACGCCGAACGGAGCCGTACCGACCGGCGCGAGCTCGGTGTGCAGGCCGTCACCGGGACCACGGCGGCGCTGGCGGCCGGGGGCGGCCTGCTGTGGGTCCTCGTGTCCGCCGCGAACGGCACGGGCGGGGTCGGCGACGTGGCGCTGTTCGTCGCCGCCGTCGCCGGAGTCCAGGCGGCGGTGAGCGGTCTCGTCGCCGAACTCGTCACCGCGCACCAGCAGGTGCTGCTGTTCGGCCACTATCTCGCCGTCCTGGACGCCGAGCCGGACCTGCCGGTCCCGGCTCGGCCCCGGCGGGCGGGCCCGTTGCGCCGGGGGATCGAGCTGAACGACGTGTGGTTCCGCTACTCGCCCGGCCACCCCTGGGCGCTGCGCGGGGTGAGCCTGACCATCCCGTACGGCACGGCGGTGGCGCTCGTCGGGAGGAACGGCGCAGGCAAGAGCACCGTGGTCAAGCTCCTGTGCCGGATGTACGACCCCGAACGCGGCTCGATTCGCTGGGACGGGGTCGATCTCAGGGAGATGGACCCGGTTGAGCTGCGCGCCCGGATCGGGGCGGTGTTCCAGGACTACATGGAGTACGACATGACCGCGGCCGAGAACATCGGCCTGGGGGATCTCGCCGCGTTGGACGACCGGGGGAGGATCGAGGCGGCCGCGCGGCGGGCGGGCGCACACGGCGCCGTGAGCGGCCTGCCCCGGGGGTACGACACCATGCTGTCGCGGGTCTTCGCCGAGCCCCCCGACGACGACGGCGGCGCCGCCACCGGCGTCCACCTGTCGGGCGGGCAGTGGCAGCGGCTCGCCCTCGCCCGCGCGTACCTGCGGGGCGAGCGGGACCTGCTGATCCTCGACGAGCCGAGCTCGGGCCTCGACGCCGAGGCGGAACACGAGATCCACCAGGGCCTGAGGGAGCACCGCCGCGGCCGCACGAGCGTGCTGATCAGTCATCGCCTCGGCGCCGTGCGCGACGCGGACCACATCGTTGTCCTCGACGGCGGACGGGTCGCCGAGCAGGGCACGCACGCCGGGCTGCTGGCGCGCGACGGGATCTACGCCCGCCTGTTCACGCTGCAGGCGGAGGGATACCGGCAGCGGGAGGACCGGGACGCGAACGACAGGCTCTCGGAGGCACGATGAGGCCGGTTCTGCTCGCCTGTCTCACGACGGCGCTCGCGGCCGCCGCCGCGCTCGCGGCCAGGCGGACCCTGCATGTCGTCGAGGTGCACGGGGAGAGCATGGAGCCGGCCCTGCGGTCCGGTGACCGGGTCCTCGTACGGAGGCTCCGGCCCGGACGACGCGTCCGGCGCGGGGACGTCGTCGTCATCACCCGTGTGGGCCCGGGGGAGGGCTTCACGCTCGACGGCGGCACGAACCTGGTGATCAAACGGGCCGCGGCCGTGGCCGGGGACCCGGTTTCTCCGGAGTTCGAGGGATCCGAAGAGGCCCGGGTGCCGCCGGGGCGGCTGCTCGTCCTCGGGGACAACCCGTCGCGCAGCACCGATTCCCGTCAATGGGGTCTCCTCCCCGAAAGCAGAATCGCGGGTGTCGTGATCAGGCGGCTGCACACCAGATGAAGCGGATACAGGACACCATGTATCGCGGTGGTATGTCCGTGATCGGAGCCGCTCCTAATGTCGGCCGGGAAAAGGAGTTCTTCACGAAGGAGGAACCGAATGACACGGACGATTCAGCGGCTGGCGGACCGGATGGTCGCCCGGCTGGTCCCGGCCACCCGCGCTGAGGCGATCAACTGCTGGTACGAGGGCTCGACCTGCGTCCGCCGCTACTGCTGCACCGGGTCGGAGATTCCCGGCGGCCGCTACTGCACCGGGTATCAATACCTCTGCTAGACGAGCACGACGGAGCGCCCCATCGCACGCGGGGCGCTCCGCCCTCGCCTCATTCCATTCCCTCAGATGAAGGCCGCGGTGGTCCGGGCGATCTCCATGGCGTACAGGCGGGTGAGATCGTTCATCCGGTAATGGTCGGGGGCCACCGGCTTCATCAGGCGGAGATCGGCCAGTCTGCCGAGCGCCGCCCACGCCGTACGCCGGTCGCACCCGAGGAGTTCGGCCGCGGTCGCCGACCGGCAGTCGGCCACGCCTCGCTCGCCGAGCCGGTGGAACAGCGCGAGCGCGCTGCCGTCCGCCGTCCCCTCGCACTGCCGCAGGGCCTGGTAGTCGAGGTCGAGAGCGCCCCGCACGGAAAGGTCACCACAGGTCAGCAGGTCGAGCCGGTGCTCCTCGCCGGCCAGCATGTCGGCGAACGCCGCCAGCGTCCACTCCCGCCGCACGGCCAGTCGCTTGCCCGCGATCCGCAGCGCGAGCGGCAGGTTGTCGCAGAGCCGGGCCACTCTCCGCACCTGCACGGCGTCGACCCGGTCCCGGCCGCAGAGCCCGGACAGCAGCTCGTACGCCGCGTCGTCGGTGAGGGCAGCGAGCGGCAGGTGGACGACATCGTCGAGCGCCGCGAGCACGGCCCTGCTGGTGACCACGAACTGGCAGCCGGGACAGGCGCCGATCAGAGGGCGCAGCTGCCCCTCGCCGGTCGCGTTGTCGACGAGGACCAGCACGGGCTCGGCCTCCGTGGCGGTCCTGAATTGGAGCACCGCGTCGTCGAGGTCCGGGGCGATCCGGTCGCCCGGCAGCCCCAGCAGGCTCAGCAGCCGCGCCAGCGTCTCGTACGCGCCGGGCCTGGGCAGGGACCGCAGGTCGACGTGGAGCACACCGCCGGGGAAGTCCGGCGCCGCCGCCCGGACGGCGTGCAGGGCCAAGGCCGACTTCCCCACTCCCGCAGGGCCGTGGACGGCGACGGGCCGCGGGGGAGAGGCGGTGATCGCGGCCGCGAGCTCCTTCAGCTCCGGGTCCCGGCCCACCAGGCATCCCGGACCCGGGGCCGGTGCCGCCTTGGGCACGGGCGCCGGGTGGGACGGATCGCGGGCGGGGTTCACGGGGACCGTCAGGAGCGCGGGGTCCCGGTTGAGCACGCTCCGATGCAGCCCGGCCAGCTCCGGCCCGGGCTCGACGCCCAGCTCCTCCGCCAGGAACGCGCGCGCCTGCGCGTAGGCGGACAACGCCGCCGCGGAGTCCCCGGTGCGATACAACGCGAGCATGAGGGTGCCCCACAGCCGCTCCCTGGTGGGATGGGCGGCCACCAGCTCGCGCAGCTCCGGCACCGCGTCGGCGTGTTCGCCCAGCGTGAGACGGGCCTCGGCCCGCGCCTCCAGGGCCAGGCAGCGCTGCTCGGCGAGCGCGTCCAGGCGCGGGCCGAGCGCCGCAGTCCTGGGCACGTCCTCGGCCGGTGCGCCGCGCCAGCAGGTGAGGGCCGCCGACAGGTGCCGCAGCGCCGCCTCCGGCCGTCCGGCGGACAGCGCCTGCTTGCCCCGGCGCAGGGCGTCGGCGAACTCGGTCACGTCGAGCTCGCCGGCTCGTACGGCGAGGACGTAGCCCGGTGGCCGGGCCGTCAGCCGGTCGCCGTCTCCGATCGCGCATCGCAGCCGGTTGACGTAGGTGCGGACGTTGGCGACGGCGGAGCGGGGCGGCTCCTCGTCCCACATGGCCATGACCAGCCGGTCGATCGACACGACCCGGTTGGGTTCGAGCAGCAGCGCGGTCAGCAGGGCGCGCTGTTTGGGGGAGCCGAGCGGGAGCGGCCTGTCGTCCCTCCTGACCTCGATCGGGCCGAGCAACCGGAACCGGAGGTTCATCCCGCCCTCCGCGGGTCCGAGGGGGCGGACGGCGGTTCCCGGCCGGGTGATCGATGCACGGAAGGACCTCCGTAGGCGTCTCGAAAGGAGCGTCTGAGGAAAGCACAACGAAGATCGTCGCCCGCGTGGGCTCCCACAAGGTGCGCGAGCGTCCGGAACAGTCCCGGACACCGCACGGAGGAAGGCCGGATCCCGTCCTGGCCGAAGGCCGCGCGCGTGATTAGCGGAGGGCCGGGCGGGAACCGACTACCGCATGACGGGTACGGGCGACGGGGGCCTGTCCGACCTCATCATCCAGGTGGCGACCCGCCTGTTCGCCGGGCTGGGCTACGACGGGACGGACATGCGGCAGATCGCCGACGCCGCGGGCGTCGATGTGACCACGCTCAGGGGGCGGTTCAGCGACAAACGGACGCTCTACCTCGCGGTGATGGATCGCATGAACCGCTACCACAACGCCGTCCTGGAGAAGGGCGTCAAGGACCTCGTCACCGCACCGCCCGAACGCAAGATCGCCGCCCTGCACGCGCTCCTCGACCTCTACGTCGACTTCTGCTGCCGGCATCCGGAGTATCCGGCGCTCTACACCTTCAGATGGCTCTCCGACGCCAGCGACGTCCCCGAGCCGGAGCCGATGTACGCCGCGCCGGCGGCGCAGTTCGTGAGCGACAGCATCGCCCCCCTGGTGACCGCCCCGGACGTGGACGTGGACTACATGATCAACTCGGTCATCTGGTGCGTCCACAGCTTCGTGCAGAGCGGTGTGTACGACCGGTCGGGCCGGCGTTACGGCCACGACCATCCCGGAGCGCTGTGGCACTTCCGCAGGCACCTGCATCGGATGGTTCACCGCACCCTCCTCCTGCCGGGAGAGCCCCCGCCGGTCGAGCGTCCGTCCCGCGGGTGAGGCCCGCGTGCCGGACATCGATCCGGGACGGGCGTGGTAGTAATGGGATCCGCGGAGGAGGCCGTACAGGCAGAGCCGTAAAGACAGAGTGTGGTGCAACCATGACCGAGCGGTACCTCGGCGTTCTCGGCATCGGCGAGGCGCTGGGCGTGAGCCGGCACGCGGTCCACAAATGGCGCTCGCGCTACCCCGCCGACTCGGCGCACCCGTTCCCCGAGCCCGATGTCGAAATCGACGGGACTCCCGGCTGGCGACCCGACCGGCTGACGGAGATCACCGAGTGGCGCAACGGCCTGCCGGGCCGTGGTGCCGGCGGCGGACGTCCCACCGCCGCGCGCCAGGAATACCTCAAGGAAGCGGCGGCGCGAGGCATGGACCGGGACGAGGCGCTGCGCGCGCTCGCCACGCTCGCCGAGGAGTTCCCCGAGATGACCGAGCCGGAGATCTGCGCCTGGCTCATCGGGCACTGGCGGCGCTGACAGGTCCAGGATCGCCGCATCGGCCTCGGCTGAATGTAAGGGCTCGCCCGGCGACGCCGGGACTTCCTCTGCGGCTCCGCCACGGCCGCCTGCGTCTCGTCGGCCTCGACGAGATCTACGGCGGCTGACGACCGGTCGCCCGGGCCGGGGCCGCACCTCCGCCGTGCGACGGTTCCGCACGCGCTACGCCGGGCCGCACGTCCGGTCGCCCCGGATGGTCAGCCCTTGCAGATGTTCTGCGTGGCGGTGCGGGCGGTGGGGGTCGCCTGCGGCGTGGGCGCCGCAGGCGTCGCGGAGCCCTCCGGCGCTGTCACGGTCACCTTCTTCACGTCGTGGTTCTGCTGGCCCACGACGACCTCGATGCCGGTCACGTCCGCCTGCTCGCGCAACTCCGCGCCCGGGATGGCGGCGGCCACCGTACGCGCCGAGTCCGCACGGCCGGGCGGGTAGCGGATGACGGTGGTGGCGAAGTCGCGCCGGGCCGTGTTGCCGGGAGTCGAGGGCACCATGAAGCCCGCTTCGACGAGGCGGGCCTTCGTGGTCGCGCCGAGGCCGGTGACGGACGTCCCGTTGAGCACCTTGACCGAGATCCGGCCGGGCGGGATCGTGAGCGCCGTCGGCGAGGTCGTGGGGGTCGCCGAGGCCGCGGGGCTCCCCGAAGGAGACGCCGAGGCCTTCGCCGACGGCTTGACGAGAGGCTGGTCGGCGTCGATCCGCCGGAACAGATCGCGTGCGGCGGCCTTGTCCCACAGCACCGCCGACTCGCCCGTCGGCGCCCGGTAGTTGACGTCGGACAGCGGCACGGTCGCGAACGACACGTCGTCGGTCGAGACGGCCTTGAACTGGTTGATCATCCCGAGCAGGTTCTTCTGCAGGTCCGGGTCCACCTTGATCGTCCTGAAGGTGGAGTCGAGGAACCCCTTCAGCCTGATCGGATTGGCCAGCGTGCCGCCGCTGAGCGCCTTGTTGAGCAGCGCGGAGATGACCTGCTGCTGCCGGTCGATGCGGTCGAGGTCGGAGCGCGCGGTGGCCCTCGTGCGGGCGTAGGCGAGCGCGTTGACGCCGTCCAGCGTGTACGTCCCCGGCTGCAGGTTCAGCTTGGTCTTCGGGTCGTCGATGGTCACCGGCGTGCAGACGGTCACCCCGCCCAGCGACTCCACCACGCCGATGAACCCGAGCACGTTGACCTCGATGTAGTGGTTGATGCGCAGGCCCGTCGCCTGCTCCACCGTCTTGACCGCCAGCTTGGCGCCGCCGAACTGGTACGCAGAGTTGATCTTGTGCTCGCCCTTGCCGGGAACCGTCGTCCAGGTGTCCCTCGGCAGGCTGACGACGGTGACCTTGCTGTGGTCCTCCGACAGGTGGATCACCATCATCGTGTCGGTGCGCTCGCCGACGTCGCGGCCGAGGTGGAGCTGGTTCTGCTGGCGCCTGCTCAGGTTGTCGCGCCGGTCCACGCCCACGAGCAGGATGTTCATCGCGCCCCGGGACCCGGCGTCGCTCGTGCCCGCTTCCACCGACTCGATCTGGTTGAACACGTAGTTCTGCGCCAGCCACGTGACGCCGGAACCGATCAGCACTACTCCGGACAGCGAGCCCGAAATGACCAGGGATCGGAGGTTCGACCTCCGCTGGCGGGCGCGTTGCGCCGTCAGCCTCACCCCGCCGTACCCGTCGCCCCCTACGCGGACGCCGGAGTCCTCCCCATCGTCGCCGGGCATTCCCGTCCTCCGGTTGCCTTCTCCACCCCTCCGTACAGTAGCGTGAGCGCCGCCATGAAGCCCTTTCCCGACTCGCGACAGTCGAGCCAGAATCCCGCGCGGAACTGGCCACCGATCTCGGTGATCATGCCGGTGCTGAACGAGGAGCGGCACCTGCGCGACGCCGTGCGGCAGGTTCTCGAACAGGACTACGAGGGCCCGCTCGAGGTCGTCATCAGCGTGGGCCCCTCCCATGACCGCACGCAGGAGGTGGCCGACGCGATCGCGGCCGCGGACCCCCGCGTCGTCGTCGTGCCGAACCCCACCGGGCGCACCCCCAATGCGCTGAACGCCGCCATCGCCGCGTCCCGCAACCCCGTCGTCGCGCGGGTCGACGGGCACGCCATCCTGCCCCGCGACTACCTCCGTACGGCCGTGGAGACGCTGGAGCAGACCGGGGCCGACAACGTCGGCGGCATCATGGCCGCCGAGGGGATCACGCCGTTCGAGCAGGCGGTCGCCTGCGCCATGACCTCGAAGATCGGCGTGGGCAACGCGCGGTTCCACACGGGCGGTGAGGCCGGCCCGGCCGACACCGTCTACCTGGGCGTCTTCCGCCGCAGCGCCCTCGACCGGGTGGGCGGCTACGACGAGCACTTCCTGCGCGCGCAGGACTGGGAGATGAACCACCGCATCCGGGAGACCGGCGGGCTGGTGTGGTTCCAGCCGAGGATGCGGGTCACCTACCGTCCCCGGCCCAACGTGCGCGCCCTGGCCAAGCAGTACTTCCACTACGGCCGCTGGCGGCGGGTCGTCTCCCGCACCCACCAGGGCACGATCAACCTGCGCTACCTCGCCCCACCCGCCGCGGTGGCGGCGATGGCGCTGGGCCTGGTGGTCTCGCCGTTCTTCTGGCCCGGCCTGATCATCCCCGGCGGCTACCTCGCGGCGATCCTCGCGGGCTCGGTCCTCACCGGCCGCGGACTGTCCGGCGCCGCGCTCGTACGCCTGCCGCTGGTGTACGCCACCATGCACGTCTCGTGGGGGACGGGCTTCCTGACCAGCCCCCCGAAGCTCAGCAAGCCCCGTCCCAAGCCCGAACGGGCGAGCCTAGAGGACCTCTTCGAAGACTGAGGTGTCCAGCGTGAAGCCGATCGGGTGGGGGACGAAGATCTCCCACCCGAACGGCACCGTCGAGGTGACCTGGTACTGCCCCTCCTTGGGGTCGCTGTAGACCGTGACCGACGCGGGTTTCGCCAGCGGGTCCACGAGGAGCATCACCGGCACGCCGCCCCCGGCATAGATTCCCGGCTTCTTGATGCGATCGTCCTCCGCGCTGTCCTTCGAGACCACCTCGGCGACCAGCATCAGCCCCGAGGACAGCAGTTCGCGCTCCCCCCAGCGCGGGCAGTCCTTCGGCGCAAGGACGAAGTCCGGCTCTACCGGCTCCCGGCTGCCGTCGATGCACACGTCGACACTGCCGCCCATCCACGCGCGCCAGCCCCGCTCTCGGCATAGCGAACGAAACGCCTCGTAGAGCAGTGTGCCTGTCCAGCCGTGCTCGGGGGTGCCCGCAGGGCTCACTATCAGTCTCCCGTCGATGATCTCGGTCCGCAGACCCGGAAGTGGGGGCAGCGAATCGAACAGCTCACGAGGAGTGCCGGGCAGTGGCCGCTCGGGTACCGGGGCCAGAGCGGGACCGCGGGGTTTGCGTGAGGTCGCGACCATGGGCGTATGTCCCTTCGTGTCCGCGTCGATACGCCGAGTTGACACGGTCAGTATTTCAGTCGCGGGCGGAAGGGGCGAGGGCTTCGAGGCCGAGGGAGCGGGCGCGGGCCTCGGCCCTGGCGGCGGCACGCCGTACGGCCTCCTCGAAGCGGGCCAGCGGGTCCGGATGGTCGGCGCCGAGCAGGTAGGCGCGCAGGGCCCGGCGGGCGGCGGCCATGTCGTCCTCCCCAGGGGCGTCGAGACGGCGCAGGATGTCCGGCAGCTCGGCCAGGTCGGCGCCGAGCAGATAGGCCGCCCCTGCGGCCGGGTAGCGCTCGCGGAACCGGTCCTCCGGCAGGCCCGCCACGTTGGCCACGACGTACGGCTTGCCGCTGGCCACGAAGTCCGACACCACGCTGGAGATGTCGGAGATCAGCACGTCCGCCTCGTTGAAGCACTCGTACAGCGACGGCTCGCGGCCGGTCACGACGAGGTGCGGCATGCCGGCGCTCTCCTCCAGCAGATTCATGATCTTGCGGTGCGCCGTGCGGGCGGCCTGCGAGCGGTGGCCGGTCAGCGGGTGCGGCTTGTAGATCACCCGCACCGGCCGGTCCAGCAGGGCGCGCACGATCGCGGGGCCCATGGCGACGAGCGAGCTGTGGAACAGGTCGTCGCTCCACCCCTCCCACGTGGGCGCGTACAGGACGGTCCGGTACGGCGCCGCCCCCTCGGCGTACGGGCTGGTGCGCCGCACCCCGGCGAGCTGGGGACGGCCGACCTCCTCGACGGCCTCGTCCCGCACGCCCACCTGGGCGCGCAGGTAGCGGTCCCGCCCGGCGGGCCCGGCCACCCAGACCTCGTCGTACACCTTGGTGTACGGGTTGAAGGACGCCTCCTTGTCGCTGTCGCCGTGGCCGATGAACACGCTCCGCACGCCCGGCACCCGGAGCATGTGGATGTTGTTGCCGACGTTGGCGGGGAACAGCGCGACCCGCACGCCGTCGAGCGCGCGGAAGTTCATGAGGTCGACGGAGGCGGGGACGCACACCACCGGCAGCGTCGTCGGCCCGAGGGCCGTGACCAGCGCCCGCTCGCGCAGCACCACCAGCGTCCTCGGCGTGATCCGCTCCAGCGTCCCGAGCCACATCGTGGCCTGGTAGGCCGCCGTGACCGGCCCGGAGAAGTACATGACGACCTCGGGCCGGTAGGCGGCGACCCACTCGTCCACGACCGCGAGGACCCGGCGCCGGTCGCCCAGGTGCCTGGCCCGCCGCGCGTGCGCCAGCAGCGCGGCCATCGCGACGACCTCCAGTGCCAGGGCCGCCGCGGCGCCCGCCGCGCCCGTCCAGCCCAGGCCCGCCGACGCCCCGGCCGCGGCGGGCACGACCGCGAGCGCGTCGAGGTAGAGCAGCTTGGCGCCCCGCCAGGTGAGCAGCGCGGGGGGCGGCGCGGGCGGGATCCGCAGCGCGGGCAGGTCGATGTTGCGGGTCATCACCGGCATCTGGTTGTGCCGGCGGTCGACGTGCTCGGCGAGCCACGTCTGCGCCGCCCGCAGGCCGTGGAACAGGAACAGCCCGGCCGCGAGGGCCGCGAACCACCACGGCCGCGCCGGGGCCAGCCGGGCCAGCAGCACGACGACGGCCGTCTCCCGCGACAGGAAGCGGACCGTGGCCCCGAGATGGGCCCGGCTCAGCGTCCCCGCCGCCCGGCCGGGCAGCGCGATCTCCGCGGCGTACGACAGCGGCACGAGCACCGCGAAGGTCGCGGGCAGCGGCCACACGGCGGCCGCGAGCATGGCCGGGTACGACGCGAGCGTGAGCGCGGTGAACGCGCCCCTGCGCCCACCGGTCAGGCCTCTCAGCGCCGGCCGCCGGGCCAGCCTGACCAGTGCGTTCGGGGCCCTGTGCCCCCTGATGTTTCCCCCCATGGGCGAGCGCCCATCCCTCCGTAGATGGTTGCGGTCATCGGCTGAGCCGTACGTCCACGACCTGTCCCGTGAGGCGGGACAGCAGCACGTCGAGGCTGGTGCGGGCGACGGCGGCGGGGGAGAGAAGCGTTCCGGCGGGTTCGTCGCCGAACGCGCGCAGCCGCATGGGGGTGGCGGTGCGCTCGGGGTTGACGCAGTTGACGCGGACACCCTGGCAGGCCCACTCGTCGGCGAGCGCCTGGGTGAGGTTGACGACGGCGGCCTTCGTGGAGGAGTAGAGGCTGTAGTCGGCCCGGCCGCGGGTGTAGGACGAGGAGGTGTAGAGCAGGAGGTGACCGCGGGTCTCCATCAGGTATTTCACGGACGCGCGGGCGATGTTGACCGGTCCGAGGTAGTTCACCCCGATGGTCTCCTCGATCGTGTGCTGCCCGGACTCGCCGAGCTTGCCCATGTGCAGCACACCCGCCGTGTTGACGACGTAGTCGATCCGGCCGGTCTCGGCGTACACGCGGGCGAGCGCGTCCTCCACGGCGGCGACGTCCTCGACGCGCACGCCGTTCTGGCTGCGCGAGAAGGAGTGGACGCTCGCGCCGTAGCCCCTGGCCAGCGCGACGATGTCCGCCCCGATGCCGTAGCTGCCGCCGAAGACCACGAGCGTGCGACCCGCGAGCCCGGCCCGGTAGGCCTCCTCGTCCAGCGCGGGCGCGGTGTTCTCGGCGAGCTGGAAGAGCTTGTCGGCGATGAAGACGTCGACCGGGTGGGTGACCTTCATGTTGTGCTCGCTGCCGGGCACGATGTAGATCGGCACGTCGGGCAGGTACCGCAGCACGACGCCGCAGTCGTCCGTCGTGGGCAGCGAGGGGAACTCGGGGTCGGCCAGGGCCCGCTCGTACGCCGCCCGGATCACCGACAGCCGGAAGCACTGCGGGGTCTGCCCGCGGCGCAGCCGCGAGCGGTCGGGGATGTCGCGGATGATGTCGCCGCGCGGGCCCGGCGCGGCCACCACGATCGTGTCGGAGGACGGGATCGCCACCTCGACCGCCTCGTAGCGTTCGAGGGCGGCCACGCACTCGCTGATGATGCGGGGCTCGATCAGCGGCCGTACGGCGTCGTGCAGCAGCACGTCGCACTCCTGCTCGCCCAGCGCGGACAGGGCCCGCCAGGTCGTCTCGGTGCGGCTCGCACCTCCTTCGAGCACCCGGCCGACCTTGGTGTACCCGTTCTTCCTGACGAGCTCCTCGGCCTCGGCGACGAAGCCGGGGGCCATCAGGACGACGACCTCGTCGATCTCCGGGTGGCCGTCGAACACGTCGAGGGTGTGCTCCAGAATCGTCTTCCCGGCGATCTTCAGAAGCTGTTTCGGGGTGTTGAGGCCCACGCGCTGACCGACACCGCCGGCCAGCACCACCCCCACCCTGCGCAGACGCGATTCGGCGATCATGATGTCCTCCCCGGAGGAGACCATACCCGTGCCGGAAGCCGGAGAAGGTGATTGCCACCTAGTGATCACTCGGTTACTTTGCGAGGTGAGCACGTGCGGTCGACGTGAAGCGGGTTTCCATATGGGGGCGGATCCGAGCAAGCCCGGTACGTCACGGGACACAGAGACGGTGGCGGTCGTCCTCGCGACCTCGCCGGCCGCCGGGCTGCCCTGGTCCGACGGCGCCCGGTCCGAGGGCAGCCTCCTGGAGCGGCTCACCGCCCAGCTCCGCACGCTTCCGGTCCGCGAGGTGCTGGTCGTGGTGCGGAGCCAGGACCCGCAGGCGGGAGGGTGGGAGAAGGGCGCGGAGAGCGGTCCGCGGCACCAGATCTGCGTCAGCGAGGGGCTCGCCGAGGACCTGCGGATCGTGGCCAAGACGGCCCGCGCCTCGACCTCCCCGGTCGCCGTGCTGGCGGCCGACGTGGTCGCGCACACCGAGGCGCTGTCGCTGCTGCTCGGCCATCCCTCGCGCCCGACCGGCGCGATCGTCGCCAGCGGCGACCCGGCCCCGCTGCGGCCGCCCGTACGGACCGAGTGGGGCCGCGTCGTGTCGGCGGGCACGTCCTTCCACGAGGTGGAGTGGGCCAACGGCACCTTCCGCGGCGTCCTGCAGGTGGGGGAGTCCCACCTCGCCGGGCTGGCCGACATCGCCGAGGACCTGGCCGACCTGGCCCAGCGCCGTCATCTCGGGCGGGTCGGCGACGGCGAGGTGCCCGAGCTGCTGCTCACCGGCCTGGTGCGGGCCGGCGTCCAGGTGCACGCCGTCGCCCTGGGCACCCTGCACTGCGGGAGAGCCGGCACCCGCCCGGCCGCCGAGCGCGCGGTGCGCGAGCTCGCCGACGTCGACGAGGCGCAGGCCAGGCTCGACGCCGCCGTGAAGAGCGGCGACGGCTTCTTCACCACCCACTGCGTCAGCTCGTGGTCGCGTCACCTCATCCGCCCGGCCGCCCGTCTCGGCCTGACCCCGAACACGGTCACCGGCATCTCGGTCGGGCTCGCCGCCATCGCGGCCATCTGGTTCTCCGACGGCGGCCGGGCGGGGCTCGTGGTCGGCGCCGTCGCGCTCTACCTGTCGTTCGTGCTCGACTGCCTGGACGGCCAGCTCGCCCGGTACACGCGCCGGTTCTCCCCGCTCGGGGGCTGGCTCGACGCCATCTGCGACCGGCTCAAGGAATACCTGGTGTACGTGGGGCTGGCGGTCGGATACGTGACCGTGCCGGACAAGGCGTGGGAGATCTGGGGCCTGGCCGTGGCCGCGATGGTCCTGCAGACGATCCGCCACATGGTCGACTTCTCCTACGCGGGAGCCGTCGCCGACAAGGCCAGGGCGGCGGGCCTGCGGGCGGCCGCTCCGCGTCCGATGGCCGTGCCGTGGGACGAGGCGCCCGCGGCGGCGGCCGCCAAGGGCACCGGATCGGTGCTGGCGCTGTCGCGGCGGCTCGACGCGCTGAGCGGCGCGAGGGGCGTGGCGTACTGGGCGAAGAAGATGATCGTGCTGCCGATCGGGGAGCGGATGGCGCTGATCTCGGTCACGGCCGCGCTGTTCGACGCGCGGGTGACGTTCCTCGCCCTGCTGGGCTGGGGTGCGGTGGCGCTGGCCTACACGGCCGCCGGGCGGATGGCGAGGTCCTTCGCATGAGCGAGCGTAGCGAGCGAATCAGTAGGCACAGCGCGATTCGC
>NZ_JBDJAW010000063.1 GCF_039649665.1 Microbispora sp. ZYX-F-249
TGACACCGGCGCCAAGGGTGACACGGGCGCGAAGGGCGACAAGGGCGACACCGGCCCGCAGGGCCCGGCCGGTCCGCGCGGACCGGAGGGCCCGAAGGGTGACACCGGCGCCACCGGTCCCAAGGGGGACAAGGGCGACACCGGTCCCAGGGGCGCCGAGGGCGATCGTGGTCCCGCCGGTCCGGCCGGTCCCGCGGGCGCCGAGGGCGATCGTGGTCCCGCCGGCGACACCGGTCCTCGCGGCCTGCCCGGTGAGGACGGCAAGAGTGCCTGCGATATCTGGAAGAAGGGCACCTGCACCGCCAAGGACGAGGCCGACTTCCTGAAGTGGCTCAAGGGCCAGGGTGGTGACTCCGGCGGCGGCGCCGCCGCCCTGAGCTCGCGGATGGCGAGCGGGTCCATCTCGGGGAACAGCGGGTTCGTCTCCTGCGCGGCGGGTGAGACGGTCACCGGCGGCGGCTACAGGGTCAGCTCGAGCAGGACCGTCACGGGCAGCTACATGAGCGAGAACGGCTGGAGGGTCGAGCTGACGGGCACCGGCGGCGGCGGCGGAATCAGCCTCGTCTACGCCATCTGCACCAAGATCTCGTAAGAGCGTGCCGGCGGAGTCCATGCGGCTCCGCGACACGCCGCCCATGCTTGCCGTACGCGACGAGGCGTTGGCGTACGGCGACTGCGAAGGCCCTTCCGGAGGGGTTACCGGAAGGGCCTTCGTCGGTTCCGCGACCAGGGACGTCCGGCAGCCGGCGATGCTTGACGAGTTTTGAAGGCGTTCGCTGTCCGAACGGCACTGCGAAAGGTGACGATCGGGGGAACTCAGGCGACCTTCACCGAGTGATCCCCGAAGTCGGCCACCACGTCGAGCCTTCCTCCCAGCGCCACCAGGTAGGAACGGAGCGTGTCGAGTCCGCCGATCTGGCCATGCTCGATTTGCGATACTCGTGCCTGGCTCACGCCCATCCGTTCCGCCAGGAGCTTCTGCGACACTCCCAGGCGCTTGCGCATCTCCGCCAGTTGAGCCCCGCGCAACTCGGCCCGTAGCTGCTCGCGGCTGGCTTCCCGGGCGGCGACCCGTTCCGGCGAGTCCCAGTCAGGATCGATCTCCCGAATGCGGGCCTTGGTGTCGGACCACTTCACGAACTCGCTCATCCCAGTTCCTTCTTCTCCTCGGCACGGTATGCGGCATAGCGTGCTTCCGCCAGGGGGATCGCCGTTCGGTACCAGCGGTTCCATTCTCCTGACTTGTCCCCGGCGACCAGCACGATCGCCTCTCTGGTCGGATCGAAGACGAACAGCAGGCGAATCTCACTATTACCGGGTACACGAGGGCGGAGTTCCTTCAAGTTGTGCAGGACGCGCGAGTGGTGGATCCGGTCGACCAGAGGACGGCCGAGCTTCGGGCCCTGCAGGGCGAGTTCGTCCAGCGCCTCTTCGACCTATTACCGGTCGGTGCTTTCGGTTGCGACAGGGAGAAGGGAGGGGCGGTAGCGGCCGGAGAGGCGGGCGAGTTTGAGGCTGAGATGCAGGCTCAGCCGTTCTCCTCCGTCCCTGAGGTCGGTCTCCGCCAGTTCCTCCACCCGCCGCAGCCGGTAGTAGAGAGACGTGCGGTGCAGGCGGAGCCTGCGGGAGACGGCCTGGGCGTTGCCGGCGAGGTCGAGGTAGATCTCCAGAGTCTCCAGCAGCGGCCGGTGCTGGGCCTCGTCCAGCAGCCGTGCCAGCCCGGGATGGAGGTTGCCGTGCGGCATGCCGGCCAGCATGCGGTAGACGCCGAGGCGGCCCCACTCGGCCGAGCGCCCGAACTCCGGCACCTTGGCGGCGATCTCGGCGGCGTGCAGGGCCTCCTCGTACGACTCGGCCGCGAGGGAGAGCGAGGGGCGGGGCGAGCCGATCCCGACCAGGACGGGCGTCCCGAGGGCGGCGTGCATCTCCTCGGGGAAGGCGCTCGTGCCCGCGGTGAGCAGGACGGCGTGGTCGTAGCGCACCAGGTGCAGAGGATGGTGCCTGGCCAGGCGCCGCCGCAGGGCCAGCAGCCCGCGCTCCAGCGTCAGCCGCAGGGTCTCGCCGGCCTCGCCGGCGGGGGGCCGGGCGACCGCCACGGTCACGGGCACGCCAGGCGGGAACGCGCCCGCCTCGATCAGTGTCCTGTCGGCGTCCGGCTCGCGGAGCAGCAGTCCGGTGACGGCCTCCAGTTCGCGGCGCGAGGCGAGTTCGGAGGCCAGGCTCTCGTGGAACAGGGACAGGGCCAGGCTGGGCGCCGTCTCCGCCGCGACCGCGATCTCCGGCTCGGTCATGGCCGGGGCCGCGTCGATGAACCAGAGGAAGCCGAGCGGCATGCCGTCGTGCCGTACGGGAACGCAGACGCGCGGCAGCAGACCCAGCTCCGGTGCGCCGGGTGTGCGCAGCGGCCCGGTCGCCTCGTGGATGCCCGCCGAGCGCAGGAAGTCGCGTACGTCGGGAGTGGTGTGGCGGCGCAGGATCGACTGGCGGCGGACGTCGTCCATCGGCCCGTCCTGCTCGCTGTAGGCGACGACACGCTGGCGGCCGTCCTCGAGCAGCAGAGGTCTTTCCAGGCGAAGGGCGAGCTCGTCCACGATGCGCTGCAGATCCATCACTCGGCCTCCACCTGGACGCTTCGACATCTGTAGGGGAAGCGCCCGCTGGTCTTCCCTACAAGTGACCGATGATCTGCGTCAATAGTCGCGTTAGCGTCATAATTCGTGAAACTCTCAAAAACGCTGTTCCCGGGCATAGTGGCGGCCATCGCGCTCGCACCGCTCGCGCTGACGGCGGCTCCCGCGTCCGCGGCCCCCGGCGAGGACCCCGGCCTTCCCTGGCGTCGTGACCATTGGCCCCAGACCCAGCCCTGGCAGCGCGACCAGCCGGACGAAGCACAGAACCTGCGCGGCCGTCCGTCCCGGGTCGTCGCGCCGATCGACCCGCAGAACTGGAAGAACCCCGACCACATGACGTGGGCGGACTACCGGAAGATCCCGGGCACCGACTGGGCGAACCCGGCGGTCAAGGGCTCCACGCGCACCTTCAAGGGCGCGCTCGTGCTGGTGGACTACCCCAACCAGCCGTTCGTGGTCACCCAGCCGCGGAACTCGACGGTCTTCGGCAATCCCAGCGCCGAGGCCCACGACATCCCCCGCGACCAGGTCGCCAGGTTCTACCAGGACTTCCTCAACACTCCCAACCAGCTCAACAAGGGCCACACGCTGCACGAATACTGGATGGAGGACTCCGGCGGCCGGTACGGCGTCGACCTCACCGCGTTCGGCCCCTACACAATGCCGGGCAAGTCGTACGAGTACGGCATGGAGTATCAACGGGACGCGTGCCCGGCGGGGGACGACTGCACCAGGAACCTGCGTACGGACGGCAACACGGCCTGGCTGGACGACGTCGGCCAGGAGGTGGCGGGCCGGTTCGACTTCGTCTTCTACCTGAGCGCCGGACAGGACGAGTCGTCGACCTGGCAGGAGTTCGGCATGATGAAGTTCCCCGCCAAGGAGGACGTCACCGACGAGTTCGGCCCGCCGGACCCGAGCCTGCCCAACTGGTCCAGGACCCGCTACGTGGACTGGACGTCGTGGGCCGCGGGCTCGACGTTCTGGCCGAACGCGCGCTTCGGCGTCGACTCGGTCCAGACCGAGAGCTCCGGCATGGGGACGTTCGCCCACGAGTTCAGCCACATCATGGGCATCGCGGACAACTACAACAATCCGTACGGCACGCCGATGCGCCGGGCGTACACCGGCATCTGGGAGATGCTCAGCCGGGGCAGCTTCAACGGCCCGGGCGGCCCGCACAGCCGCTGGCTGATCCCGCCCACGGCGGGCGCGTCCATGGGCGCCCAGCACATGCTGCGCAACAAGATCAAGCTGAACATGGTGGACGAGCAGAACGTCCTGCGCCTGTCGCGTGACGCGCTCGCCCAGTCGGGTCTCGTCGTCGCCGACGTCACGGCCCGCGCCGTCCAGCCGGGCACGAACGGCCTGACGGGCGTGAACATCGCCTTCGGCACCGGCGACAAGTCCACGGGGTCGTGCAACACCGCGACCGACCCCCTGTGCGACGGCGGCGGCTACGACAACTACACGGTCGAGGTCGTCGACCGCATGGGGACCGACTCGTTCACCCCCGACGCCGGGGTGCTGCTGGCCAAGACCAAGGACCAGGACAGGGCGCCGTTCGAGTGGGTGATCGACGCCAACCCGCAGGACATCGGCATGACCGACTACGTGCTGCCCGACGGCACCAAGGTCCCGATCACGATCGGCGACTACCGGCAGCTCGCCGACGCCCTCTTCCACGCCGGCACCGACTCCGGCAGCCGGTACGAGTACGTGGACCAGGCCAACCGCCTGCACTTCTATGTCATCGACCCGCATCGCGGCCGCGACGGGACCCTGTCGTACACGGTCGCCGTCCGCTCGCTGGACGGGTCGGGCCCGCAGAAGCGGGGCGTGAAGCTGCTTCCGGGCGCCGGAGTCCCCGGGGCCCAGAAGGGCCTGTCCACCTGCCGGTTCCCGCTGTTCAACACCGGCAAGGCGGCGCCGGCGCAGGGGCAGCACCCCGAGGACGCCGGCACGTACCTCAACAGCGACGTCTATCGTCTGCAGGCGAAGGTCGAAGGGAAGGGCTGGTCGGTGATCACGCCCAACGCCCTCACCGCGGTCGGCTTCGGCGCGCACGACGACGTCACCGTCCACGCCCAGCGCGCCGACGGCGGCAGCCGCCTGGCCACCGTCACCCTCACGGCCACCTCGGAGAGCGACCCCGCCAAGACCGCGACCGCGAAGTGCCACGTCATCGGTCTCTAGGGTGACCGCGCCCGCCCTCCCGGCCACCTCTCCGGCACCCCGCGGCGGGTGCCAGGGCCATCGGTCCGGGGTGTGCCGGAGGGTTGGCGTCGCCGCACACCGGTCGGGGTGAACCGTGAACGTGGAGCACGGCCGGCAGGGACTGCGGCGCGCGGCCACGGGGCGGGGTCCGGCCGTCACGCGCTCTACCGAGTCGCCGCGGAATTGCTGCCCGGCGCGTGAGCGGAGCCGCGGACGCTGCGGAAGTAGGCGTTGGCCACGGGGCCGAACATGAGAGCCATCGCTCCCCACACCGCCGACAGGTGCAGCACCCGGCTGGCGGTGAAGGCGAGGGTCATGGCGTACAGGCGAAGGCCCTTCCGGACGATCCGTCCGGAAGGGCCTTCACTCGATCGGAATCAGCCGAAGAAGCGCGGGAGCGCCGACGAGTGGACCTCGCGAAGCTCCTCGACCGGGACGTCGAGTACGCCCTCGACCGTGAGCGCGGAGCCGCCGGTCAGGCCGAGCCCGGAGCAGGGGACCTCGTGACGGGCGCACAGGTCGGCGAGGGCGTCGAACGCCTCGGGCCGTACGCACACCAGCGCCCGCGCGGCCGACTCGCTGAACAACTCGACGAAGGCGTCCTCGCCCGGCAGGGTCACCGTGCAGCCGACGCCCTGGGCCAGGCACGCCTCGGCCAGGGCGACGGCGAGACCCCCGTCGGACAGGTCGTGCGAGCCCTCGAGCAGCCCGCGGGCCGCCGCCTCGGTCAGCACCGCCGCCAGGCCGCGCTCGGCCTCCAGGTCCGCCTGCGGCGGCAGGCCGCCCAGGTGGCCGTGGACGACGTGCGCCCACTCCGACCCGCCGAACTCCTCGTGGGTCTCGCCCAGCAGGAGGACGCGCAGGCCGGGGGCCGTGAAGCCGGACCGGACCCGCTGCGCCACGTCGTCGATCACGCCGAGCACGCCGACCACCGGCGTCGGGTTGATCGCGGTCGAGCCCGTCTGGTTGTAGAACGACACGTTGCCGCCGGTCACCGGGACGCCGAGGGTCCGGCAGGCGTCGGCGAGCCCGCGCACGGCCTCGGAGAACTGCCACATGACCTCGGGGTCCTCAGGCGAGCCGAAGTTGAGGCAGTTGGTGACGGCGAGCGGCGTCGCGCCGGTCACCGCCACGTTGCGGTACGCCTCCGCCAGCGCGAGCTGGGCTCCCGTGTACGGATCGAGCTTCGCGTAGCGGCCGTTGCCGTCGGTGGCGAGCGCGATGCCCCGGGTGGTCTCCTGGGCGCCGGGCATGACCTCGGAGATCCGCAGCATGCCGGCGTCGGCGGGCTGGGCGAGGACCGTGTTGCCCCGGACGTACCGGTCGTACTGGGAGGTCACCCACTCCTTGGACCCGAGGTTGGGCGAGCCGAGCAGGGTGAGCAGCGTCCCCCGCAGGTCCTCGGGACGGGGCAGGCGCTCGGGGCCGTCGGCGTTGAGCGCCGCCTGGCCGGCGGGCTCGTGGAACGGGCGCTCGTAGACCGGGCCTTCGTCGGCGGCGGTGCCCGGCGGGATGTCGACGATCACCTCGCCGTCCCACGTCATGACGAGCCTGCCGGTGTCGGTGACCTCACCGATCACGGTCGCCGGGACGTCCCACTTGTCGCAGATCGCCATGAAGGCGGGGATGTCGTCGGGCGTGACGACCGCCATCATGCGCTCCTGCGACTCGCTCATGAGAATCTCCTCGGGCCGCAGCGTGGGATCGCGCAGCGGGACGAGGTTGAGGTCGACCTGCATGCCGCCGGTGCCCTTGGCGGCCAGCTCGGTCGTGGCGCAGGACACCCCGGCCGCGCCGAGGTCCTGGATGCCGACGACCACGTCCGCCTGGTACAGCTCCAGGCAGCACTCGATCAGCAGCTTCTCCATGAACGGGTCGCCCACCTGAACGGCGGGCCGCTTGGCCTGCGACTCGTCCTCGAAGGTGGCCGAAGCCAGCACCGACGCGCCGCCGATGCCGTCCGCGCCGGTCCGCGCGCCGAACAGCACCACCTTGTTGCCCGGCCCGGGGGCGGTGGCCAGCTTGATCTGGTCCTTGCGCAGCAGGCCGACGCACAGGGCGTTGACCAGCGGGTTGCCGATGTAGCAGGGGTCGAAGGCGACCTCCCCGCCGACGTTGGGCAGGCCGAGGCAGTTGCCGTAGTGGCTGATGCCCTCGACCACGCCCGGCAGCACGCGCCGCGTGTCGGGCTGGTCGGCCCCGCCGAAGCGCAGCGAGTCCATGACCGCGATCGGCCGTGCGCCCATCGACATGATGTCGCGCACGATGCCGCCGACGCCGGTCGCCGCGCCCTGGTGCGGCTCGACGTACGACGGGTGGTTGTGCGATTCGATCTTGAAGGTGGCTGCCCAGCCGTCGCCGATGTCGACCACGCCGGCGTTCTCGCCCATGCCGACGAGCAGGGCCTCCGACTTGGGCGCCTTGGTCCCGAACTGCCGCAGGTGCACCTTCGACGACTTGTAGGAGCAGTGCTCGCTCCACATCACCGAGTAGATGGCCAGCTCGGAACTGGTCGGCCGGCGCCCGAGGATCTCGCGTACGCGCTGGTACTCGTCGTCCTTCATGCCCAGCTCGGCGTACGGCTGGCGCTCGTCCGGCGTCTCCTGCGCGCGCCTCACGGAATCCGTGTTCATTGGTCGCTCACCGCTCCTCGTTCGCTCCGCGGCGTCCCTCGTCCCTCGGCCCGCCACTCCGCTCACTGCGTCGGGTTCGCTCCCGGTCATGCGTTCACCAGTCTCTTCAGAATCGAGGTGAAGAAGTGGCGGCCGTCCACGCTGGGCGCGCCGGTCAGGTCCTCGACCGCGTGCTCCGGGTGGGGCATGAGACCGACGATGTTCCCGGCCTCGTTGGTGATCCCGGCGATGTCGTTGAGCGAGCCGTTCGGGTTGCCGCCGGCGTAACGGAAGACCACCCGGCCCTCGCTCTCCAGCGCCGCGAGCGTGCCGGCGTCGGCGACGTAACGGCCCTCGCCGTGCTTGATCGGCAGCACGATCTCCTGGCCGTCGGTGAAGTCCGCCGTCCACGCCGTACGCGTGCTCTCCACGCGGATGCGCTGGTCGCGGCAGATGTAGTGGAGGCCCTCGTTGCGGGTGAGCGCGCCCGGCAGCAGGTGCGCCTCGCAGAGGATCTGGAAACCGTTGCAGGTGCCGAGCACGGGCAGCCCGGCCTGGGCGGCCGGGATCAGCTCGGTCATGAGAGGGGAGAACCGGGAGATCGCTCCGCAGCGAAGATAGTCGCCGTAGGAGAACCCGCCGGGCAGGAAGACGGCGTCGACTCCCTTGAGGTCGTGGTCGGCGTGCCACAGGGGCACGGCCTCCGCTCCGGCCAGCCGTACGGCTCGCGCGGCGTCCTGGTCGTCGAGTGTTCCGGGGAAGGTGACGACGCCCACCCGGGCAGCGCTCATGACAGTATTCCCTCCAAGGCGCACGCCACCGTCTCATGTGCCGGACGGCGGTCAGTGGCGGTACACCTCAGGGTATCGGAGCCGCCAAATCGGCTCCCCTCGCGGAGGCCATTCCGGATCACTCGTCACACCGGGGTTCCCCGAGCCCCGGCGCGGTGGGTCGCCGGGGTCCTCAGACCCCGGCGAGGTGCCGATCGAGGGTGAGGTGGTGGGCGATGGCGTCCTCGTCCCAGTCGAGCTCCTTGCACAGGCGCACAGTGGTGCCGCGCCCGGGCGTGATGTCGAACGAGAGATCGTCCACGACGGCACGCATGATCAGGATGCCCCGCCCGTTCTCGGTCTCCGCCGGCGGATATTGCCGGGGGATCATGTGCAGCCCCTCGCCTTCGTCGGCGACGCGCAACTCGCAGCGGCCGTTGCCAATGGTGGCCATGACCTCGTAACGGTTGGCAGGACCACCGTGCCGTACCGCGTTGGCGCACGCCTCGGACGTCGCCAGGAGTATGTCGGACACGCACTCCTCGGTCACTCCGAGGGACCGGAGCGCGTCTCCCACCACCCGGCGGACCATCGGGATGCCGATCGCATCCCGTGGCATCGCCAGTGAGAACTCAATATCCACCGGACCCCTCCCCGGTGTCGAAGGTCACCAAGGTAGGCTTCCCCGATGAATCAGGGCTAACCGCAAAATCACGTCCCTGTTAAACAGGGCGTGCCGTATAGGAGGGTTCGAGAGGGACCGAAGCCCGATTAGGGGTTGATAAGCAGCGGGAATAGTGGTGTGAAATGCGCCACTTCACCTCTCGACGTGGATCGTGAAGTCCTCGATGACCGTGTTGGCGAGCAGGGTTTCGGCCATCTTTCGGACGTCCGAAAGTGCGGCCTCGTCGGCCGGGCCGTCCAGCTCGAGCTCGAACCGCTTGCCCTGCCGCACCCCGGCGACCCCGGAGAAGCCGAGTCGCGGCAGCGCCCGGGCGATCGCCTGGCCCTGCGGGTCGAGGATCTCCGGCTTGAGCATGACGTCGACGATGACGCGCGCCACGATGTTCCTCCAGTTCGAATAGGCCCGCCGGTTTCGGGGGGTCCGCCTGGGTCAAGCCTAGTGCCGCCTTGTCGCCACGCCCCCTGTGGCCCCGGCACCGGGGAGTGTGGCGTCCCGCGGTCCGGGAATCGGAGAAGTGTGGACGGGCGGGCGGGGTCTTGCGCTAAGGGGTGTGACTTCTGCCACGATGTCCACATATGCGCCCGGTCGCCCACCCCAGCGACCGTCCGCCAGACGACCCGGCCTTCCTGCGGGGGTGACCCCACCCGCGGGGGCCCGACACGCACAGGAGTGGCACGTGACAGCCGACGCCCCTCGCGGTGTAGACGCACCCCCGGAGCTCGTCCAACTGCTCACCCCGGAAGGGGAGCGGATCGAGCATCCCGACTACGACATCGAGCTGACCGCGGAGGAGGTCCGCTCCCTCTACCGTGACCTGGTCCTCGTCCGCCGCATCGACCTGGAGGCCGTCGCGCTCCAGCGGCAGGGAGAGCTCGGCATCTGGGCGTCCCTGCTCGGGCAGGAGGCCGCGCAGATCGGCTCGGGGCGGGCGCTCACGGACGCCGACATGGCCTTCCCCACCTATCGCGAGCACGGCGTGGCCTGGTGCCGCGACGTCGACCCGGTCAAGCTGCTCGGCCTGTTCCGCGGCGTGAGCAACGGCGGATGGGACCCGGCCGAGCACAACTTCCACCTCTACACGATCGTCATCGGCTCGCAGGCCCTGCACGCGGTCGGGTACGCCATGGGCGTCCAGCGCGACGGCGCCGAGGCGGCCACGATCGTCTACTTCGGTGACGGCGCGACCTCCCAGGGCGACGTGAACGAGTCGTTCATCTGGGCATCGGTGTTCAACGCCCCCGTCGTCTTCTTCTGCCAGAACAACCAGTGGGCCATCTCCGAGCCGCTGGAGAAGCAGTCGAAGATTCCGCTGTACAAGAGGGCGTCCGGCTTCGGCTTCCCGGGGATCCGGGTCGACGGCAACGACGTGTTCGCCTGCCTCGCCGTGACCCGCCGGGCGCTGCAGAACGCCCGCGAGGGGCAGGGGCCCACGCTGATCGAGGCGTTCACCTACCGGATGGGCGCGCACACCACCTCCGACGACCCCACCCGCTACCGCCTCGCGGACGAGCTGGAGGCGTGGAAGCTGAAGGACCCCATCGAGCGGGTCAAGGCGTACCTGTTCAAGAACCAGCTCGCCGACCAGGAGTTCTTCGAGAAGATCGACGCCGAGGCCGACGCACTCGGCAAGGACGTGCGAAGCCGGTGCCTCGCGCTGCCCGACCCGCCGCCCGGGGCTATCTTTGATCACGTGTACGCCGGCGCCCACGCACTCCTCGACGAGGAACGCGAGCAGTACCTGACCTACCTGGCGGGGTTCGAGCGATGACCACTCTGACTCTCGCCAAGGCGTTGAACGAGGGCCTCCGCCGCTCCATGGAGGACGACCCCAAGGTGCTCGTGATGGGAGAGGACGTCGGCAAGCTCGGCGGCGTCTTCCGCGTCACCGACGGCCTGCAGAAGGACTTCGGCGAGGACCGTGTGATCGACACGCCGCTCGCCGAGTCGGGCATCATCGGCACGGCGATCGGCCTGGCCCTGCGCGGCTACCGGCCCGTGTGCGAGATCCAGTTCGACGGGTTCGTGTTCCCTGCCGCCGACCAGATCATCACCCAGCTCGCGAAGATGCCGCTGCGGTCGCTCGGCGCGCTCAAGCTGCCCGTCGTCGTACGCATCCCCTGCGGCGGCGGCATCGGGGCGGTCGAGCACCACTCCGAGTCGCCCGAGGCGTACTTCACCCACACCGCGGGCCTGCGGGTGGTCGCGTGCTCGAACCCGGCGGACGCGTACACGATGATCCAGGACGCCGTCCGCTGCGACGACCCGATCATCTTCTTCGAGCCCAAGCGCCGCTACTGGGACAAGGCCGACGTCGACCTCGCCGCCCCCGGCCTGCCGCTCGACCGCGCCCGGACCGTACGGCAGGGCCGCGACGTCACGCTGGTCGCGTACGGGCCGATGGTGAAGACCTGCCTGGAGGCCGCCGCGGCGGCGGAGGAGGACGGGCGGAGCGTCGAGGTCGTCGACCTGCGCTCGCTCAACCCCCTCGACATGGATGTCCTGACCGAGTCCGTGACGCGGACGGGACGGTGCGTCGTCGTCCACGAGGCCCCGGTCTTCACCGGCTTCGGGGCCGAGATCGCGGCGCGGGTCACCGAGCGCTGCTTCTACAGCCTGGAGGCGCCGGTGCTGCGGGTGGGCGGGTTCTCCACGCCCTATCCGCCGTCCCGGCTGGAGGACCACTACCTGCCCGACCTGGACCGCGTGCTCGACGCCGTGGACCGCTCGTTCGCGTACTGAGGGGGAGGGATCTGCCATGCTGCGCGAGTTCAGACTCCCCGACGTGGGCGAGGGACTGACCGAGGCCGAGATCGTCAAGTGGCACGTCGCCCCGGGTGACTCGGTGAAGATCAACCAGACGATCGTGGAGATCGAGACGGCCAAGGCCGTCGTCGAGCTGCCGTGCCCGTACGAGGGCACCGTCTCCGCACTGATGGCCGGCGAGGGCCAGACGGTCGACGTCGGCGCACCGATCATCTCGGTGGAGGACGGCGTGGGCGGCGACAGCGCAGGCCCGGGCCGGGAGGCGCTGGCCGACGACATGGTTCCGGACGTGCGGAAGGCACAGGCCCCGGCCCACGCCTCTGCTCCGGCTCCGGCTCAGGCGTCGGCGAAGGAGGAGCGCCAGCCGGTGCTGGTCGGGTACGGCGTCAAGACGAGCGCCACCCGCCGCCGCCCCCGCAAACCGGCGTCGCCCGCTCCGTCTGTGTCCGCTCCGTCTGTGTCCGCTCCGTCCGTGCCCGCCGCTCCGGCGCCGCCGGCCGCTGCCCCTGCCGCGACCGTTCCGGCGACCGCGGCAGGGGTGGCATCGGTGGCCGGGGTGGCACAGGGCGACGGCGCCGGGGCGTCCGTACGGGCGCGCGTCCTGGCCAAGCCGCCGGTGCGCAAGCTCGCCAAGGACCTCGGCGTGGACCTGGCCGCCCTCACCGGCACCGGCCCCCAGGGGTCGATCACCCGGGCCGACGTGGAAGCGGCGGTGGCGGCGCCCGCCCTCGCCCCGGCCGCCGGGCGCGACACGAGCGCGCGGGAGGAGCGCATCCCGGTCAGAGGGGTCAGGAAGGCGACCGCGCAGGCGATGGTGGCCAGCGCGTTCTCGGCCCCGCACGTGACCGAGTGGCTCCAGGTCGACGTGACCGAGACGATGGAGGCGGTCCGGCGGCTGCGTACGCTGCCCGAGTTCGCCGAGGTCAAGGTCTCCCCGCTGCTCCTGGTCGCGAAGGCCCTGATCACCGCGGTCAAACGGCATCCGATGGCCAACGCGTCGTGGACCGGCGAGGAGATCGTGGTCAAGCACTACGTGAACCTCGGCATCGCCGCGGCCACCGATCGCGGGCTGATCGTGCCCAACATCAAGGACGCCGACGCGATGTCGCTGCCCGATCTCGCCCGGGCGCTCGGCGAGCTCACCGAGCGGGCGCGGGCCGGGAAGTGCCAACCGGCCGAGCTGAGCGGGGGCACGATCACGATCACCAACGTCGGCGTCTTCGGCGTCGACGCCGGCACGCCGATCCTCAACCCGGGAGAGGTGGCGATCCTCGCCGTGGGCCAGATCAGGGACATGCCCTGGGTGGTCGACGGGCAGCTCGCGGTCCGCAAGGTGACCACGCTGGCGCTGTCGTTCGACCACCGCGTGGTCGACGGCGAGCTCGGCTCCTACGTCCTGCGTGACGTCGGCGCCATGCTGGAGGACCCCCTCCGGATGCTCGCCTGGAGCTGAACGCCCCGCCCAAGTCGAATGCAAGATCTGAACCAGTGAGGTTCAAGCGGCGATTCCTAGCGTGTCCGCCTGTGATCCTCATCCCGTTCGACCGGCGGGACACCACCGTGTGCCGCGTCCTCCCGAAGATCGAGCGCCTGGGCGTCCCCGTGACCCGGTGGGACACCGGCGCGTGTCCCGCCGGGTCGCGGGTGACGGCTGCCGGGTCACGGGCGACGGCGGGCGTCGCCGCCGGCTCGCGGTGACCGCCATGCCCGCGACCGCGGTCGCCGTGGTCCTCGCCGAAGCCGTCGAACTGCTGCGTGACCTGTTCCGCCGCCGTACGGCCGTCTCCGGCCCGACTGACGGTGGCGTGCCCGTGCCGGCCGGGCATCCCGCCGTCGCCGGATACCTGGTCACGGTGGACCGGGTGCGCCTGCGGGCCACCGAGGCGCTCATGCTGGTGTGCCGGCCGCCGTACGGTGACCGCGCCGAGCGGTGCCTGCTCGAAGAGATCGTCGAGCAGTGCCTGCTGATGGACGAGACGCTGGAGGACCACGAGCCGCTCGACGAGAGCGAGCTCCGGGCCGCGGCCGAGGATTTCCGCGCCGGCCACGGCCTGCGCGACCGCGCCTCCACGCTGGCCTGGCTGGCGGAGCTGCCGTTGTCCGGCGAGCAGTTCGAGGCGTTCATCGCCGGAATGGCGCGGCGGCGGCGCTTCCGGCGGCGCAAGGAGGCCGAGCTCGCGCGGGGCCATCTCGCGGCCCACCGCTGCGATTTCGACCGCGTACGCGCCCTGTGGGTGACGGGCCCGGAGCCGGTGAACGGGGAGTCGCTGCGAGGCCCGGCCGGCCTGGTGGGCCGTGGGGAGGCGGTGATGATCGTGGGCGAGCGGTGGGCCAGGGACCTGCCCGCGCCCCTGCGCCACGCCGCGCACGACACGCTGGTCGGCCCGACGACGTACGGCGCCGGCTATCTGACCGGGATCGTGCTGGAGCGCCGGGTGGCGCGGGACGACGACGCGGAGACGCTGGCCGCGGCGGGCGCGGACGCCTTCCGCGAATGGCTCGCCGCACGGCGCAGGCGGGCCTCCGTCGAGTGGCACTGGCTGTGACCGCCGCCGTCCCGAGGTGTCCGGCGTGGGCGCCGGCGTCACGCGGGGCGGCGGTCCCCTCCGCGGGCGTGGGGGATGAGAGGATGAACGCCGTCAACGGCGCGGCCGCGGTGGCCGCGTGAGCCTCGTCCCAGGGGGAGTGCATGTTCCGCCACGTCGTGCTGCTGAAGTGGACCGATGACGCCACCGAGGAGCAGCGCGCCGAGGTGGCCAGGCGGCTGGGCGGGCTGCCGGACGTCATCTCCGAGTTGCGTTCCTATCAGATCGGTCCGGACGCGGGCGTCAACCAGGGCAACTTCTCCTTCGCCGTGGTCGCCGACTTCGACTCCCCGGAGGACTACGTCGTCTACCGGGACCACCCGGCGCACCGCGCGGTGATCGACGAGTGCATCACGCCGATCCTCGCCGCCCGTGCGGCCGTGCAGTACAACCTCTGAACCGCTGGGCGTGCTCACGGGGAGGGCGCCGGGGCGGCGCCCCTCGTCCTCCCGTCTCCGCCCACGTGCCTTGCCGGACGATCACCGGTGCCAGGCGGTGACAGGCCCGTCGTGTGCCGCTTGCTGGAATCTCATTTCGCCGCACACTCTCACCCTCCGGCCTGTGCGGGATCAAGGCTGTGCCCGATAACGATTCGGATACGCGAATTGCGTTCATGTATATGAACGGCCTGTGACCTGCGTCACGGGTCTGATCCCGTCCTCCGCGAGCCCGTGACCTGCGAACCCGCCATTGACGGCGGGCGGGCGGCGGGCGCATCGTAACGAGGCCAGGCGGTTTGTCGGTCCGGGTGCCGCCGTTCACCCGGAGGTACGACGCGCGTGAACCAATTGGACTGGTACGTCCTCGGCGCCTATTTCATCGTCATGGTGGCGATCGGCGTCTACTCGCACCGGCGCATCGGCAATATCAGTGACTTCTTCACCGCCGGGGGCAAGATGCCCTGGTGGCTGGCCGGCATCTCGCACCACATGTCCGGCTACAGCGCCGTCATGTTCACCGGATACGCCGGCATCGCCTACCTCTACGGCGCCACGTCGTACGTCACCTGGGCGTTCCCGATCGCCATCGGCATCGCGATCGGCTCGGTGCTGTTCGCGCCGCGGCTGAACCGGATCCGGTCGAAGCTCAGGGTCAGCTCCCCGCTGGAATTCCTCGCCAAGCGGTACAACGTGCCGACGCAGCAGGCGCTTGCCTGGTCCGGCGGCCTGCTGAAGATCGTGGACGTCGGCGCCAAGTGGGCCGCGATCGCGACGCTGCTGTCGACGTTCACCGGCCTGTCGCTCAACCAGGGCATCCTGATCACCGGTGTCGTCACCGCCGTCTACTGCACGGTCGGCGGCCTGTGGGCCGACGCGCTCACCGACTTCGGGCAGTTCGTCATCCAGCTTCTCGCCGGTGTCGTCATGCTGGTCGCCGTCCTCGCCAAGCTCGGCGGCATCGACGCCATCGGCGGGATGTGGGATCGCCTGCCGGAGGGGCACGCCCAGCCGCTCAACGGTCCCTTCACCGTGACGTTCCTGCTCGCGTTCCTGTTCATCAAGACGTTCGAGTACAACGGCGGCATGTGGAACCAGGCCCAGCGGTACATGGCCGCGCCGAACGCGGCGCAGGCGGCCCGCGGCGCACGGCTGTCGGCCGTGTTGTGGGCGATCTGGCCACTGCTGCTGTTCTTCCCGATGTGGGCCGCGCCGCTGCTGGTCCACGCGACCAAGCCGGACGCGAGCGACTCCTACGCGCTGCTGACCACCCAGCTCATCCCGCACGGCCTGCTCGGCCTGGTGATCGCCGGCTTCTTCTCCCACACGATGGCGATGGCCTCCTCCGACGCGAACGCGATCGCCTCGGTCTTCACCCGCGACGTGATCCCGGTGCTGTCCCGCGCGGCGCGGGGCTGGGACACCCGGGCCGCCCTGGTCGCGGCCCGCGTCACCACGGTCGCGTTCATCGCGCTGTCGATGGCCGTGGCCACGCAGGTCAACAGCCCGGTGCTGAAGGACATCATCACGGTCGTCATCAAGTGGGTGGCCGGTCTGATGGGCCCGATCTCGATCCCGCTGCTGCTCGGCATGCTGCCGCTTTTCCGCCGCTCCGGTCCGACGGCGGCGCTGATCTCGTGGGCGGCGGGCCTGTTCGTCTTCTGGCTCACCAACTACGGCGTCAGCGGCCTGTCGACCGCCGTGTCCACGGCCGCACCGGTGGCCACCTCGCTCGTGCTGTTCACGGTCATCGGCTTCGTCCGCCCGGAGAACACCCCCGAGCGCGAGGAGCTGCTCCGCACTGTCAACACCGACGAGGACGGCGCCGCCCGCCCGCTTCCCGCGTCGGCGTGACGCGGTACGGCCGCCGCGCCGACTCGTGGGCGGCGGCCGTACCGAACCGGAATCGGATCAGAAGGACTCTTCGGGCAGTTCCATGAGGTCCTGGCCGGTGGCGGCGAGCACGCGGCGCTCGGCGGCCAGCCGGGGCAGGACGGTCTGCGCGAAGAACGAGGCCGCGGCGACCTTGCCCGTGTAGAACGCCTTGTCGTCCTCCGAGGCGGACAGGGCGTTCAGCGCGACCTCGGCCTGACGCAGCAGCAGCCAGCCCAGCACCAGGTCGCCCAGCGCCATGAGGAACCGGGTGGTGTTGAGCCCGACCTTGTAGACCTCCTGCGGCGTCTCCATGGAGGAGATCGCCCATCCGGCCATCGTGTCGGCCATGGCCTTGACCTCGTCGGCCGCCTCGTCGAGCAGGCCGCGCTCGACCTTCAGCCGTCCGTTGCCCGCCTGGGAGGCGGCGAACGCCTTGATGTCACCGAGCAGCGACCCCAGCGCCGCGCCCTGGTTCTTCAGGACCTTGCGGAAGAACAGGTCCTGCCCCTGGATGGCGGTCGTGCCCTCGTACAGCGAGTCGATCTTCGAGTCGCGGATGTACTGCTCGATCGGGTAGTCCTGCAGGAAGCCCGAGCCGCCGAGGGTCTGCAGCGAGCGGGCCAGCAGCTCGTACGACCGCTCGGAGCCGACGCCCTTCACCAGCGGGAGCAGCAGGTCGTTGAGCGCCTCGGCGGCCTCGTCGCGGCGGCCCTCGAACTCGGCGATCTGGATCTGGTCCTGGATCGTCGCCGTGTAGAGCACCAGCGCCCGCATCGCCTCGGCGTACGACTTCTGCAGCATGAGCTCGCGGCGTACGTCCGGGTGGTGGGTGATGGTGACGCGCGGCGCGGTCTTGTCGCCCGAGCGGGTCAGGTCGGCGCCCTGGACGCGGTTCTTGGCGAAGTCCAGCGCGTTGAGGTAGCCGGTGGACAGCGTGGCGATGGCCTTGGCGCCCACCATCATGCGGGCGTGCTCGATCACCATGAACATCTGCCGGATGCCGTCGTGCACGTCGCCGACCAGGTAACCGATGGCGGGGTGCTTCTCGCCGAGGGTGAGCTCGCAGGTCGTGGAGACCTTCAGGCCCATCTTCTTCTCGACGTTGGTGACGTAGACGCCGTTGCGCTCGCCCAGCTCGCCGGTCTCCAGGTCCACCAGGTACTTCGGCACCAGGAACATCGACAGGCCCTTGGTGCCGGGCTTGGCGCCCTCGGGCCGGGCCAGCACGAGGTGGAAGATGTTCTCGGCCATGTCGTGCTCGGCGCTGGTGATGAAGCGCTTGACGCCCTCGATGTGCCAGGTGCCGTCGGGCTGCCGGACCGCCTTCGTACGGCCCGCGCCGACGTCGGAGCCGGCGTCGGGCTCGGTGAGCACCATGGTCGCGCCCCAGCGCCGCTCGACGGCCATCTCGGCGAACCGCTTCTGCTCGGGGGTGCCGAGCTCGAACAGCAGGCGGGAGAAGGCCGGGCCGCAGGCGAACATCCATACGGCGGGGTTGGCGCCGAGCACCATCTCGGCCATGGCCCACACGAGGCTGCGCGGGGCGGGCGTGCCGCCGAGCTCCGGCTGCAGCTCGAGACGCCACCACTCGGCGTCCACCCAGGCCTGGTAGGAGCGCTTGAAGCTCTCCGGCATGGCCACGCTATGGGTGGCGGGGTCGAACACGGGCGGGTGGCGGTCGGCGTCCTCGAACGAGTCGGCGATCGGGCCGGTGGCCAGCCGGTTGACCTCGTCCAGCACGCTTCGCGCGGTGTCCTCGTCGACCTCGGCGAACGGGCCGGTGCCGAGGATCTCCCTGCGGCCGAACACCTCGAAGAGGTTGAACTCCAGGTCGCGGAGGTTGCTCTTGTAGTGACCCATCTGTGTGCGCTCCTAGAACCGAACCCGGGGGTAACGTACTGGTCGGTAACTCTAAAGGAATGCTACCCGCGAGTAACCGCCCTTATCCAGGGTCTGTGCCACAGATCGCACGGATTGAGGGCTCACAGCCGGTATCGTCCCGTTGTGAGAAGGCCGCGATCCGCGGTCTTCCCGGACGAGGTGCCCGCCGTACCCGGACCAGCGAAGACGGTGGGCGGAAGGACATGGACCAAGTTCTGCAGATCGTCGGCGCCGTCCTGATTCTCGGCGCGTTCCTGCTCTCCCAGATGAACGTCCTCGACAACAGCTCGAAGATCTACCTCGTGCTCAACCTCGTCGGCTCCGCGGTGCTCGCGTGGCTCGCGTACGCGGACGACGACTGGGGATTCCTGCTGCTGGAGGGGGTCTGGGCCCTGGTGTCCGCGGTCGGCCTCGTCCGGGCGCTTCGACCGCGGCGGGCGGCCACATAACCTGTTTGACACCTTTGCCGGTGTCGGGATTGGGTGGGCGCATGATTGAGATCCAGACGACGACGATCGACTGCGCCCGGCCGTACGAACTGGCCCAGTGGTGGAGCGAGGCCCTGGGCTGGCCGCTCGTGGACTCCGAGCCGGAGGACGACGAGGTCATGCTGGACCGTCCGGACGGCCCTCCGCACCTGCTCTTCATCCAGGTGCCCGAGGGCAAGACGGTCAAGAACCGCCTGCACCTCGACGTGAGGCCGACCGGGAACGGCACCCGCGACCAGGAGGTGGAGCGGCTGCTCGCGCTCGGGGCCAAGCCGTACGAGGACCACCGCACGCCGGACGGCGCCGGCTGGGTCACTCTCCTCGACCCCGAGGGCAACGAGTTCTGCGTCTGCCGCGGCGCGGCGGAGCGGGAAGCCTGAGAAGTCCGCCGCGGCGCGGCGGAGCGGGAAGCCTGAGGATCAGGCGCCCTTGGCGCGGCCGCGCATCGAGACCGTGAGAACGGCGGTGATCAGCAGCACGAGCGCGCCGCCCCACAACGCGTCCCAGGCCGCGCCGAAGACGCCCTCGCGGTCGATCACGAGCTGCACCGGGTACATCAGCGCCGCGGCGCCGAGGCTCGGATAGAGCGAGAAGCGCCAGGGGTGGCGCAGCGCCCAGAGGCGCGCCTGCCGGGTCACGCGGTCGCCGGCGTCCGGCTTGGAGATCGCGCCGATCGCGGCGACGAGGGCGAACACCGTGATGCCCGCGCACAGGGCCCAGGTCAGGTCGGCCGGGCCGGGCAGGATGACGCCCAGGAGGAAGCTCGTGGCCGCGACCGCCCCGCCGGACGTCGCCGCGGCCCGCCAGGGCGCGCCGCGCAGGGCCGCGCCGGCCAAGGACATCTCGTCCATTCGGGTCAGTTCGTTCATGACTTCAGCGTGCCCTTTTGGGCGTTTCCGCGGCATCGGGGAAGTCCCTGAGCCGCCCCTGACGCGCCCCGGTTAGTCTCCCGGCATGGATCTCGAATTCCGTACGGCCCGGCGTGAGGACGTCCCCGTCATCGTGGCGATGATCAACGATGACCCGATCACGGCATCCCGCCCGTCGTCCCCGATGGAGCCGGACTACCTCGCCGCCTTCGAGGCGGTGGACGCCGACCCGCGCAACGAGCTGATCGTCGTGGAGTCGGGCGGCGAGATCGTCGGGACCATGCAGCTCACCTACATCCCCGGGCTGTCCCGCCGGGGCGGGGAGCGCGCGCAGATCGAGGGGGTCAGGGTCGCCGTGCCCCACCGCAACCGGGGGATCGGCCGGGAGATGCTGCGGTGGGCGGTCGGGCGGGCCGGGGAACGCGGCTGCGCGCTGGTGCAGCTGACGTCCGACAAGGCCCGCACCGAGGCCCACCGCTTCTACGGCTCGCTCGGCTTCACCGCCTCACACGAGGGGTTCAAGCTCGCTTTGTGACAGCGGGGCGACGTCGACGAAGTTGTCGTGGTAGACCGCGCCCCGGCCCATGTCGGCGTCCCGCTCGTCCACGAGCGCGTTGGGGTTCGCACCGGCCGACAGCTTGGGCCAGTGGCCCTTCGGCGCCGCCACCACCCCCGGCGCCACCCGGTCGCTGACCTCCACGTACGCCCGGAACTCGCCGTTGCCGTTGAAGACCCGGGCGGCCTGCCCGTCCACGAGGCCGCGGGCGGCGGCGTCGGCGGGGTTGACCAGCACGGTGGGGCCCTTCGACCGCTTGCGCAGCTCCGGGTTGTTGGCGAACTGCGTGTTGAGGAACGTGTGCGCGGCCGGGGTGATCATGACGAGCGGATGCGGCCGGTCGGCGGGAGCCGTACGGGCCGTGAGCGAGGGGACGTAGCCCGCGACACGCGGCAGCCCGTCGGCCTCCGCCCTCTCGGAGGCGAACTCCAGCCGCCCGCTCGGCGTCGGGAAGCCCTCGGTGAAGGGCACGAACGGGTCGGCCACCCGCAGGCGCGCCCAGCCCTGCTTGCGGATCTCCTCCACGGAGATGCCCACCTGGGAGAGCGTCTGCTCGGCAAGTTCGAGGTCGGTGTCGTACAGGGACGGCTCGGTCAGCCCCATCTCCCGGGCGAGCCGGCGGAACGTCTCGGTGGTGGACAGGCACTCGCCCGGCGGCTCGACGGCGGGCTCGTTCCACACCATGTACATGTGCCCGTAGCCGTGGTGCACGTCGAGGTGCTCGATCTGCATGGTGGCGGGCAGCACGTAGTCGGCGTAGTCGACGGTGTCGGTCGGGAACTGCTCCATCACCACCGTGAACAGGTCCTCCCGCGTCAGCGCCGCCCTGATCCGGTTCTGGTCCGAGGTGGAGCCGAGGGGGTTGGCCGCGTAGACCCACAGGCACTTGACCGACTCGTCCAGACCGTCGGCCAGCCGGGTCATCGTGAGCGTACGCACGGGGTGCGGCAGCAGGTCGTCGCGGGGGTCGGGGCCCGCGGGGGCGTACCCCGAGGTGGAGTACGCCACCCCGCCGCCGGGGTACCGCCAGTCGCCGGTGACGCCGGGGATGCAGGCGATCGCCCGCATCGCCGCCCCGCCGCCCGCGTGCCGCTGGATGCCCATCGTGGCCCGGATGCCGGTCGGGCGGGTGTGCGCGAGCCGTACACCGAGGGCGCGGACGCGTTCCTCGGGCAGGCCGGTGATCTCCGCCACCAGCGCCGGGGGATGCCTGCGGATCTCGGCCTCGAACTCGTCCCAGCCGGTCGTGTGCTCCTCGATGTACGCGCGGTCCTCCGCGCCCTCCTCCAGCACGACGTTCAGCAGGCCGAGGGCGAGCGCGGCGTCGGTGCCCGGCCTGATCGGCAGGTGCTCGTCCGCCTGGTCGGCCGTACGCGTGCGGATGGGGTCGATCGCCACGACGTACGCTCCGGCGGCGCGGGCGTCCTGGACGAACTTCCACAGGTGGTGGCCGCTGGTCAGCGTGTTGGTGCCCCACAGCAGGATCAGCCGCGACAGGGCGAACGTCTCGGGGTCCATGCCGCCGGGAGTCCCGTTGACGTACCGCAGCCCGTCGTTGCCGGCCCGCGCGCAGATGTTGAGGTCGTGCCGGGACGCGCCGAGGGCGTTCCAGAACCGCCGCCCCGCGTTGCCCGACTCGCCCTGGACGTACCCGAGCGTCCCGGTGCCCTGGTAGGGCCAGATCGCCTCGCCGCCGTGCTCCTCGACGATCGACGCCAGCTTGGCGGCGATCTCCGACAGCGCCTGGTCCAGGCTGATCCGCTCGAACCGGCCGGAACCCTTCGGGCCCACCCTCTTCATCGGGTGGAGAATGCGCTCGGGCGACCGCACCTGCTCCAGGTAGCGGTTGACCTTCACGCACAGGGCCCCGCGCGTGTAGGGGTGGTCGCGGTTGCCGCGCAGCCCGGCGGCCTCGCCGTCGCGTACGGTGACGACCCAGGAACAGGTGTCGGGGCAGTCGAGCGGGCAGGCGCCGAGGACGGGTAGCGACGTGCTCATGGCATCGACGTTAGCGTGCCGTCCGCGGGCGGGCTCTACCGGATTTCCCCGACGTACGCGATGTTCGCGGCGTCCTCGGGATCGGTGCTCGGCGTCCCGGCGAACCACGCGTCCAGGATCTCCGTCAGAACCTGCCGGGAGGTGAGGCGAAGACTGAGCGCGAGCACATTGGCGTCGTTCCACTCGCGGGCGCCCGCGGCGGTGGCGGCATCGGCGCACAGCGCCGCCCGCACCCCCGCGACCTTGTTCGCCGCGATGGACGCGCCGGTGCCGGTCCAGCAGCAGACCACGGCCTGGTCGGCGCGGCCCTCCGCCACGTCTCTCGCGGCGGCGGAGCAGCACCATGCCCAATCAGCCCGGTCACCGGGGGCCAGCGCTCCATAGAGTGTGACTGAATGGCCGCGCCGTTCCACCTCGGCCGCAAGCACCGACGCGATTCCGTCGAGGCTGTCCGAGGCCAGGGATATACGCATGCCGTCAATTGTGGACACCGAGTGCGAAGATCGCACAGAATCGCTGGTGGTGAGAGGCATCAAGGAGCAGGACATAGCGCTGGACACTCCTGGCCAAGGAGCTGTCCTCGTCGTCGAGCCTCTGCTGCCGCAGCGGATCCGCCGTCCTTCCGACGCGCTGCGGTTCCTGCTCACGCTGCTGGCCCTCGGCGCCGTCGTGCTGCTGGCTCTGGCCCTGCAGCGCACGTTGAACGGCCTGGAGACCGACGTCCAGGCAGGCACCGGCCGCGCCCCCGAGGTGCTCTCGGCCGCCGCCGGGCTGCTGGGCGGCGTCGCCGTGCTCATCGTCCCGGTCGCGTTCGCCGTCGAACGGGTCTTCCACCGCGACGGCATGCGGGTCACCCAGGGGCTGATCGCCGCGATCCTCGCCCTGCTCGTGTCGTACGCGCTGGACGAGTGGCTCGTCCAGGCGGGCCCGGCCGACCTGGTGCAACTGCTCACCGGCGGCAGGGAGGTCGAGCCGCTCAACACCGTGCTCACCCCCGCCATCGCGTACGCCACCGCGGTGCGGATGGGGCGGCGTCCCCACTGGCGGGCGCTCATGTGGGTCGCGCTCGCCCTGGACGTGTTCGCGCTCTTCACCGCCACCAAGGTCACCGCGCTCGGCGTGATCCTCACCTACGTCGTCGGCCTCGCCGTCGGGTTCGGCACGTTGTACGGCATCGGCAGCGCGAACACCCGGCCGCCCGGCAGCGCCGTGCTGGCCGCCCTGCGCAAACTCGGGTTCACGCCGGTCAGCGCCAGGCGGGTGGAGGACGACAGCTCGGGCAGCCGCCGCTACCTGGTCGGCCTCATCGGCGACCGGCGGATCGACGTGACCGTGCTCGACCGGGACCGGCAGGTGGCGGGCGTCATCTACCGGCTGTGGCGGCGCTTCCTGCTCAACAGCGAGACGCGGCGCAGGGCCATCCGCTCGCTGCGCGCCGAACTCGAGCGCGAGGCGCTGATGGCGTACGCCGCGCAGGCCGCCGGGGTGCGGCTGCCGCGCCTGCTCGGCACGAGCGAGGTCGGCACCGAGGCCGCGCTGCTCGCCTACGAGCACGTGGACACCCGGCCGGTGGGCGACCTGCGCGACGAGGACTTCGACGACGAACTGCTGGCGCGGATGTGGGAGCAGGTCCGGCTGCTGCACGCGCATCGCCTGGCCCACCGCCACCTGACCGGCGAGAGCATCCACGTCGACGCCCACCGGAACGTCTACCTCGTGGACGCCCGCAGCGGCGAGATCGCGGCCGGCGACTTGCTGCTGCGGCTCGACATCGCCCAGCTCCTCGCCTACCTCGGCACGCGGGTGGGAGCCGAGCGTTCTGTCGCGTCGGCGGCGAAGGTGCTGGGGGAGGACACGCTCGCCGGGGCGATGCCGCTGCTCCAGCGGATCGCGCTGAGCCGGGAGACCCGGACGGCCGCCCGCCGGGACAGGAAGCTCCTGCCCGCCATCCGCGAGCAGATCACCGCGCTGAAGCCGCAGGCCGAGGTCGAGGAGGTGCGGCTCGAGCGGTTCCGCCCCCGGACGCTCGTGACGATCATCGTCAGCACGCTCGGTGCCTATTTCCTGCTCTCCCAGCTCAGCCAGGTCAACCTGATCACCGTCCTCACCACGGCCAACTGGGCGTGGAGCGGGGTCGCGCTGGTCGCCGGCGCCCTCAGCTACGTCGCGGCGGCGATCATGCTGCGCGGGTTCGTGCCCGAGCCGCTGCCGCTCGGCCGTACGGTCCTGGCCCAGCTCGCCGCGTCGTTCGTGAAGCTGGTCGCGCCCGCCGCCGTCGGCGGCGTCGCGCTCAACACCCGCTACCTGCAGAAACGAGGCGTCCCACCGGGCGCGGCGGTGACCAGTGTCGGGGCCTCGCAGCTCATCGGCCTGGCCATGCACATCATGCTGCTGCTGTTGTTCGGTTACCTCACCGGGACGCAGGCCGCGCCGTCGCTCACCCCGTCGCGGGGCCTGCTCGTCGTGCTGCTCGGCGTCGCGGTGCTCTTCCTGATCGTGCTCGCCGTACGGCCGCTGCGCCGCGTGCTGACCACTCGGCTGCGTGCGATGTTCTCGGGGGTGATCCCGCGGCTGCTCGACGTGGTGCAGTCGCCCAAGAAGATCTTCGAGGCGGTGGGCGGGACCCTGCTGCTCACCCTGAGCTTCGTGATCTGCCTGTCGGCGTGCGTGCAGGCCTTCGGCGGCGAGGCCAGTTTCACGGCCGTCGCCGTGGTGTTCCTGGCCGGCAACGCCATCGGCTCGGCCGCCCCGACACCGGGTGGACTGGGCGCGGTGGAGTACGCCCTGTCACTGGGCCTGCAGGTCGCCGGCGTGCCGGGACCCATCGCCACCTCGGCCGTGCTGCTGTTCCGGCTGATGACGTTCTGGCTCCCCGTCCTGCCCGGCTGGGCCTCCTTCGCCTACCTCCAGCGTCAGAACGCCCTCTGAACCGGCCTGCCGCCTGGGCATCCCCTGCCCGCCCGGCGGATCGCCGGGGGCGACGAGCCGAGGGGGTTACGAGCAGGGGTCACGAGCAGGGGTCACGAGCAGGGGTTACGAGCCGGGGGGCCAAAGCAGGGGTCACGAGCCGCGGGGGCACGCGCCGCCCGCGCCGTGCCCCCGTGGCTCGTGAACGCTCAGTGCGCGCTGGAAGCGGCCCAGAGGTTGATGCCGCAGTCGACCGCGTCCTTGTCGATCGCGTCCAGCTCGTCCTGCGTGAAGTCGAGCCGATTGATCGCGTCGAGGCTGTCGTCGAGCTGATCGACGCTGCTCGCGCCGATCAGCACCGACGTCACACGCGCGTCGCGCAGCGCCCAGGCCAGGGCCATCTGCGCCAGCGACTGGCCGCGCTGCCGGGCGATCTCGTCGAGCCGCCGGACGTGGCGCAGGCTCTCCTCGGTCAGCAGCGACGGATCGAGCGACTTGCCCTGGGCCGCCCGCGAGTCCTTCGGGATGCCGTCCAGGTAGCGGCCGGTCAGCATGCCCTGCGCCAGCGGGGAGAACGCGATGCAGCCCGCGCCCTCCTCCTCCAGCACGTCGAGCAGCCCGTTCTCGATCCACCGGTTGAGCATCGAGTAGGAGGGCTGGTGGATGAGCAGCGGGGTGCCCATGTCCCGCAGGATCGCCGCGGCCTCCCGGGTCCGCTCCGGGGAGTAGGACGAGATGCCCGCGTAGAGCGCCTTGCCCGAGCGGACCGCGTGGGCGAGCGCCCCCATGGTCTCCTCCAGGGGCGTCTCCGGGTCGAACCGGTGGCTGTAGAAGATGTCGACGTAGTCGAGGCCCATCCGCTTCAGCGACTGGTCGAGGCTCGCGAGCAGGTACTTGCGCGACCCCCAGTTGCCGTACGGGCCGGGCCACATGTCGTACCCCGCCTTGGTGGAGATCACCAGCTCGTCGCGGTACCTGGTGAAGTCCTGCTGGTAGATGTGCCCAAAGTTGATCTCCGCCGAGCCGTACGGCGGACCGTAGTTGTTGGCGAGGTCGAAGTGGGTGACTCCGCGGTCGAAGGCCCGGCGGAGGATGGCCCGCTGGGTCTCGATCGGCTTGTCGTCGCCGAAGTTGTGCCACAACCCCAGCGACACCGCGGGCAGCCTCAGCCCGCTCCGTCCGGTCCGGTTGTACGGCATGGGCCCGTACCGGCCCTCGGCTGCCACATAGCTCACTCGGTCACTCCAACTCGGTCGAGGATCCAGGAGAGCGCGAACGCCTCCTCACGCCAGGCGTCGTAACGGCCGCTGCGGCCTCCGTGGCCGGCGCCCATCTCGGTCTTCAGCAGGAACGGGCCGCCCTGAGCGGTGGCGCGGAGCCGGGCGATCCACTTGGCCGGCTCGTGGTAGAGCACCCGTGTGTCGTTCAGGCTGGTGGTCGCCAGGATCGCCGGGTACGTCCGGCCGTCCACGTTCTCGTAGGGCGAGTAGGTCTTCATGTACGCGTAGACCTCGGGGTCGTGCAGCGGATCACCCCACTCGTCCCACTCGGTCACCGTGAGCGGCAGCGACGGGTCGAGGATCGTGTTCAGCGCGTCCACGAACGGGACCTCGGCGACGATCCCCGCGAACTCCTCCGGCGCCAGGTTGGCGACCGCGCCCACGAGCAGGCCACCGGCCGAGCCGCCTCTGGCGATGATCTGATCGGACCAGCCGCCGGCCTTGAGATGCCGCGCGCACGCCACGAAGTCCGTGAAGCTGTTCTTCTTCCTGGTCAGCTTGCCGTCCTCGTACCACCGGCGGCCCATCTCGCCGCCCCCGCGCACGTGGGCGATCGCGAACACGAACCCCCGGTCGAGCAGCGAGAGCCGGGCCACCGAGAAGTAGGGGTCGATGGACGACTCGTAGCTGCCGTAGCCGTAGAGCAGGGTGGGGGCGGGCCGGCTCGTGTCCTTGCGGACCACGATCGAGAGCGGGATCCGGGTGCCGTCCGGAGCGGTGGCCCACTCGCGGAACTGCTCGTAGTCGGCCGGGTCGTAGCCGCCGAGCACCGCCCTCTGCTTCAGCAGGATCAGCTCGCCGGACCGCAGGTCGTAGTCGTAGACCGACGGCGGCGTCACCATCGAGGTGTAGCTGAGGCGGAGCCTGCCGGTCTCGAACTCCGCGTTGCCGGTCGGCGCCACGTCGTACAGCGGTTCCGGGAACGAGATCTCGTACGGCTCGCCGCCGTCACCGGGCAGGATCCTGATGCCGGTGAGGCCGTCACGGCGGAAGCGCACGCTGACGAAGTCCTTGAAGGCGTCCACATCGAGCAGCCTGGTGTCGTCCCTGTGCTCGATCAGCGGAGTCCAGCTCCCCGGATCGTCGAGCGGGGCGGTGGCGAGCTCGAAGTTCACGGCGCCGTCGTTGTGCAGGATGAGGAAGCGGCCGGCGGCGTGCTCCAGCCCGTACTCCACACCGGTGCGCCGGGGCCGCACGACGGTGAACTCGCCGTCCGGGGTGTCCGCGTCGAGGACCCGCACCTCACTGGTGATCTTGCTGCCGGAGGTCAGCACCAGGTAGCGCTGGCTGCGGGTCAGTCCGACGCCCACCCAGAAGCGCTCGTCGTCCTCCTGGTAGACGACGACATCCTCGGCCGAGCCGAGAGTGTGACGGTGGATCCGGTACGGGCGCCATGCCTCGTCCACCGTGGTGAAGAAGAACGTGGAGCCGTCGGCCGACCAGGCGCCGCCGTAGAAGACCCCCGGGATCTCGTCCGGGAGCAGCTCGCCCGTCGTCAGGTCCTTGAACCGGAGGGTGAAGCGTTCGTCACCGGAGAAGTCGGTCGAGTAGGCGAGCTTCGTGCCGTCAGGGCTGATCGAGCTCGTGCCCATGGAGAAGAACGGACTGTCGCCGGCGAGCTCGTTGCCGTCCAGGATCACCTGTTCGCCCGGGAGCGGCGTGCCCGGCTCCAGCTGCGGCGGGCTGTCGCCGTCGGCGGCCACGCGGCACTGGATGCCGTACTGCTTGCCCTCTTCGGTGCGGGAGTAGTACCACCAGGCGCCCTTGCGGGTGGGCACCGACAGGTCCGTCTCCAGGGTCCTGCCCTTGATCTCCTTGAAGATGGCCTCCTGGAGATCCTGCAGGTGGCCGGTCATCTCCTGGGTGTAGGCGTTCTCCGCCTCCAGGTACGCGATGGTGTCGGGGTCGTCCTTCTTGAGCAGCCACGCGTACTCGTCGATCACGGTGTCACCGTGATGCGTGCGCTCCAGGGAGACCTTCTTCGCTACAGGCGGCATGTCGCTCACCCGCCAAAGTCTATGTTCGGCGTGGTCCCGCCAATGCTCCTCGCTGCGGCCTGTGGACAACCGGCGAGGGGACACCGCCTCGCGCCGAAGGAGGAGTCCCTGGAAGTGCTGGCGGCGAGGGGGAATAGACCCGGAGCCCCCGGCGTTCTCTTCAACTCGGGTCATGGCAGTGCCGGA